>JAOAUI010000090.1 GCA_030157685.1 Ferruginibacter sp.
TGGCTTCCATTGCAACAGGGGTCATCTGTAATACCGGGTGTATTATAGAGCATGAATGTGTGGTTGGCGAATTTGCCCATATTGGTCCGGGCGCTGTATTATGTGGTAATGTAAAAGTTGGCGCAGGCAGTTTTGTTGGTGCCAATGCGGTTATCAGGCAGGGCATAACAGTAGGAAATAACGTAATGATAGGAGCCGGAGCCGTAGTGGTTAAAGATGTTGCGGATAACACTACAGTAATTGGCGTTCCGGCAAGATAAAATTGATAATGGATACCGGATGCTGGATGTTACGCCTTAAACTGTTTTTAACATGTATCCAGCACCTAGAATCCAGTATCCAATCCCTTATCTTTGCAACGCAAAATAATCAGCAATTATGAAAGTATTAGTTACAGGCGGAGCCGGTTACATTGGTTCCGTTTTGGTTCGCCAGTTATTAAATAAAGGCTACCAGGTAAGGGCTCTAGACTCTTTAAAATTTGGTGGCGATGCATTGTATGATGTAATGCTGAACCCCAACTTTGAATTTATGAAAGGCGATGTACGTAATGCCGATGATGTAGATAAAGCCATTGAAGGTGTTGATGCGATTGCACACCTGGCAGCTATTGTGGGCGATCCTGCCTGCAAAAAATTCAGTTTTGAAGCCAATGAAACCAATTGGGACGGATCTGTTTTGTTGTTTAATAAAGCCGAAGCAGCTGGTGTAAAACGTTTTGTATTTTCCAGCACCTGCAGCAACTATGGTAAAATGGCCGACCCCGGTTCTTTTGTGGTGGAAACATCTGAGCTGAACCCGGTTTCGTTATACGCAGAGTTAAAAGTAAAATTTGAAAAATATTTGCTGGAAGATAAAAATGACAGCCCGATGTGCAGCACGGCTTTGCGTTTCAGCACGGTATATGGCTTTTCTCCAAGAATACGTTTTGATTTAACCGTAAATGAGTTTACCCGCAATGCTGCTGTGCATGGCGAACAGGAAATATGGGGTCAACAGTTCTGGCGTCCTTATTGCCACGTGGAGGATTTGGCAAGATCTGTAGTGTTGGTATTGGAGAGCCCGGTAGAAAAAGTTAAAGCCAATGTTTTTAATGTGGGCAGCACCGAAGAAAATTACACCAAAGGAATGATTATTAAAGAAGTTTGTAAGGTTGTACCCAATGTAAATGTTATTTATGTAGACAGCAGTGAAGACCCAAGAGACTACCGTGTAAATTTTGACAAGATAAAAAATGAACTGGGTTTTACCATCACCAAAACAGTACCTGATGGCGTAAAGGAAATTTATACCCTGTTAAAAACCGGCATTGTTACCGATTCGTTTGTAGAAAAATTCAGGAATATTTAAGTGAAGGAACCATACAAATAAAATTTACAAGGATGCTTTTAACGTATCCTTTTTCTTTATAAAATCTTTATACACTTGGGCCAGAATTTTATACCATACTTATAAACGGCAAACTACCTTTGTGTAAGTAAAAAAGTAGTATGGCAACTTTAATCCAGCGCATTAGTAAACCCCGGCAATACTTATACAGTCTTTTGCTGTTGTTTATTGTCGCCGCCGGTTGTTATCTTTCTTCACCTTATCTCAATTACCGTGTTGTAGCTTTTTTATTGTTGCTTGTAGTATCGGTTACTGCAGTACTGTTTGATATTTTACCCGTTTTGATTACCGCTGCAGTGAGTGCCCTTACATGGAATTTCTTTTTTATTCCACCACGTTTCACCTTCAGGATTGATAATACAGAGGATATGGTTTTGTTTCTGATGTACTTTGTAATAGCGTTGGTGAATGCTACTCTTACATTTAAGATAAGAAAGATGCAGAAAGAATCACTGGCAAAAGAAGAAAAGGCAAACACCATAAAATTGTACAACACGTTACTTAATTCGCTGTCGCATGAGTTGCGTACGCCTATTGCAACCATTGTTGGAGCTACAGATAACCTGCAAAATTTCAACAGTAAATTATCTGATACCAACCGCAACGAACTTGTTCATGAAATATCCAAAGCATCTTTCCGCCTTAATCAACAGGTTGAAAACCTGCTGAACATGTCCAGGCTTGAATCTGGGTTTATTCAACCTAAAAAAGACTGGTGCGATATGGTGGAACTGCTTTATGAAACGGTAAAAAGAATTGAAGAAAATACAGGGGTTAAAAAAATAAGCATACAGGTAGATCAAAGTATTCCCTTGTTTAAGCTGGACAAAGGAATGATGGAACAGGTAATTTATAACCTGTTGTACAATGCCACATTATACACACCACAACATGCAGCCATAAGCATTAGCGCCCGCTGCCATGCTGATGTATTAAAGATTGTTGTGGAAGATAATGGCCCGGGTTTTCCGCCGGAGGAGATCGACAATGTGTTTGATAAATTTTACAGGTTGAAAAATACTCAAGCCGGTGGTACGGGCCTGGGTTTATCAATTGTAAAAGGATTTACAGAAGCACATAACGGAACGATCTTTCTCGAAAATGCAGATACTGGCGGTGCCAGGTTTACTATCAATATCCCGGCAGAAACATCGTACCTCAATAATTTAAAAAATGAATAGCGCAACCATATTAGTAATAGATGATGAAGTGCAGATAAGAAAGCTGCTGCAGATTACACTGGAAAGTAATGATTACAGTGTAACGCAGGCTGCAACCGCAAAAGAAGGAATGATCACAGCCGCAAATCATCCACCCGATTTGATCTTACTTGACCTTGGTTTGCCTGATGACAGCGGCCATCATGTGCTGCAGCAATTAAGAGAATGGTATACAAAACCCATTATCATTTTATCGGTACAAAGCAGCGAGGAGGATATTGTAAAAGCTTTGGATAACGGCGCAAATGATTACCTGGTAAAACCATTTCGTACCGGTGAGTTGCTGGCAAGAATACGTTCTGCCATACGTGGAAACCTGAGCGAGGAAAATGATCCGGTGATTGATTGCGGCAGCCTGCAAATTGATCTTTCTGCAAGGATTGTAAAAAAGAATAACGAAATAATAAAACTTACAACAACTGAATACGCACTGCTTTGCATGTTTGTAAAAAATGAAGGAAAGGTTTTAACACATCATTATTTATTGCGTGAGATATGGGGCCCTGGCTATATCAACCAGTCGCAATATTTAAGGGTGTTTATTGCTCAACTAAGAAAAAAAATTGAAGATGATGCAAACCGGCCTGTACATATTGTTACAGAATCGGGCGTTGGGTACCGCTTTGTAGCCACCTAAAAAAATCACAGTCACCTATTAAATCTCAACAATGAATTCGAATTCAAAAAATTTGAACAGGGTAACTATTGCCTCCCTGATGGTAGCGCTGGGCATCATTTATGGTGATATAGGCACCAGCCCTCTTTATGTTTTAAAAGCAGTTATCGGCGAAAGAGAAATTAATGAAACACTTGTGTATGGCGGCGTTTCGTTGATATTTTGGACACTGGTTTTTCAAACCACTATCAAGTATATTATACTCACCCTCCGGGCAGATAACCAGGGAGAAGGTGGTGTGTTTTCTTTATATGCATTGGTAAGGCGCTATGGAAAATTCTTAGTGATACCTACCATTTTAGGCGCCACCACATTGCTTGCCGATGGTATTATTACACCACCAATCTCTATAGCCTCGGCCATTGAGGGGCTTAATTCGGTAAATGGATTGGAAAAAATAATTGTACCCGGTAACATGCTTACCATCGGAATTGTTGTTGCCATTATTTCTGCATTGTTTTTCTTTCAGCGCTTTGGTACGCAGATAGTGGGCAGTTCATTTGGCCCCATCATGGTGATCTGGTTTACCATGTTGCTGGTAATGGGAGCAACGCAGATCATACATTTTCCGGATGTGCTGAAAGCATTAAGTCCGCACTACGGTTACGACCTGCTGGTTAATTATCCCCATGGCTTTTGGTTACTGGGTGCAGTTTTTTTGTGCACTACAGGTGCAGAAGCTTTGTACAGCGATCTTGGCCATTGCGGCATAAAAAATATCCGCATCACCTGGATATTTGTAAAGATTAGCTTAGTCGTTAATTATATCGGGCAGGCTGCCTGGGTTATGCATCAAAAAAATCCGGTACTCAATGGCGTCAATCCATTTTTTGAAATGATGCCGCACTGGTTTTTAATACCTGGCATTATCATAGCTACAGCAGCTACTATTATTGCATCACAGGCACTCATCAGTGGTTCTTATACACTCATCAGCGAAGCTATGAACCTGAATTTCTGGCCCAGGGTTAAAGTGAGGCAGCCGAGTGATATTAAAGGGCAGATCTATATCCCGAGTGTAAATATCATTCTGTGGGTTGGCTGTGTGTTGATGATACTTTATTTTAAAACCTCATCACATATGGAAGCGGCTTATGGTTTTTCCATCACCATTGCTATGATGATGACCACCATACTACTGAATTATTATTTACTCTTTCGCTTAAAATGGAACAGGTGGGCAGTGGCATTGATAATAGGTGTATTTGCCATTATTGAAATATCTTTTTTTATTGCCAACGTGGCCAAAATAAAAGAACGGTGGATGTTCCTGTTCTTTGAGCTGTTTATTTTTATGGTGATGTATATCTGGTATTATGCACGCAAAATAAATAACCGGCTGGTAAAATTTGTTGACCTTGGTAAGTTTACGAATCGCATAAAAGAACTCAGCCAGGATGATGGGATTCCTAAATTCTCCACCCACCTTATCTACCTTACCAAGGCCAATAGCCGAATCCAGGTAGAAGAAAAGATCATCAACTCCATCTTTGCTAAAAAACCCAAAAGGGCAGATGTGTATTGGTTCCTGCACATCAACCGGACCGAAGAGCCATTTACGCTGAGTTATGAAGTATCAGAACTGATAGATGATACCGTCTTCAGGGTTACGCTTAATATCGGTTTCCGCATTCAGCCAAAAACCGAAATGTACTTTAAAAAAATTGTGCAGGAGCTGGTATCAAGAAAAGAACTGAACCTGCATATAAGGCCCGATGGCAGTAGTAAATACAATGCTGAACCCGATTTTAAATTTGTGGTGATTGAAAAATTCCTTTCTGTTGAAAATGAATTTGCATTAAAAGAAGGTATACTACTTAACACGTATTTCTTTCTTAAAAACCTGGGGCAAAGTGATGAACGTGCTTTTGGCCTTGAAAAAAGCGATGTGGTGATAGAGCAGGTGCCGCTTATTTATCAACCTGTACAAAATATTGAATTGGTTCGTAATGAAAAAATGCTGTAGTTTAAGCATACTAAAAAGGAAAGTAAATGTTTAGTAATAATATGAAAAAGATTTTTTTAGTATTGGCGTTAATAAAAAGTACAAATATTATTGCACAGGATAGTGTAAAGACACATCAGGTAAACTTCAGCGCATATGTGGAAGTATACTATAATTATGATTTTAATAAACCTGCAAATAATAACCTTCCGGCATTTTTTTACAGCTATAACAGGCATAATGAGTTTAATCTCAACCTTGGATTTTTAAAAGGAAGTTACAATGCTGACAGGGTAAGGGCAAACCTTGCAATTGCAGCGGGTACATACATGAATGCGAACTATGCAGCGGAAACGGGGGTGTTAAAAAATATTTTTGAAGCCAATGCGGGTGTAAAGATCTCCAAAAAGAAAAACCTGTGGATAGATGCAGGAATTTTTAGTTCTCATATTGGCTTTGAAAGCGCTATTTCAAAAGATTGCTGGACACTTACCAGGAGTATCCTTGCCGAAAACTCACCCTATTTTGAAAGTGGGGCAAAAATTACCTACATCTCCAATAATGAAAAATGGTTAGTAAGTGGTTTGGTATTAAACGGATGGCAGCGTATTCAAAAAGTAAACGGTAATTCTGCGTTGAGTTACGGCACGCAATTGCAATACAAGCCCAATTCAAAAATATTACTAAACTACAGCACATTCATTGGTACAGATAAGCCTGATACTACACGGCAATGGCGTTACTTTCATAATCTTTACGGAATATTTAATGTTACCGGTAAGATTGGAATTATTGCAGGCTTTGATATTGGTACAGAGCAAAAAGCAAAGGGTAGCAGTAAAATGAACACCTGGTATGCCCCTGTTTTAATACTGAAACATGCCATCAATAGTAAATGGGCCGTTGCTGTAAGGGGAGAATATTATTATGACAGGGATGAGGTAATTGTTGCAAGTGGTACTTCAAATGGGTTTCAGACAACCGGATTTTCTTTTAATGTTGATTATGCCCCCGTCAGCAAAGCATTAATTCGCCTTGAAGCAAGAACCCTGAAAAGTAAGGATAATATTTTTGCAAAAAAGAATGGCTTTATCAATAGCAATTCTTTCATCACAGCTTCATTTGCCGTAAGTTTTTAAACTTCATCATACCGTAAATTGATCTTTTAATCTTTTCTGTCTTTAGGCTGGAGCAATTTTTTTATATAGGTTTGCACAGCAATACTAAACGGGGTGCTGAATCCGTTTAACCAAAAACCCAAAGAATATGCTTTTACTCAGTGGCCCCAATATGGCGGGCAACGAATGGAAATACGTTAAA
>JAOAUI010000091.1 GCA_030157685.1 Ferruginibacter sp.
TAAGTGAAACAAGAATCAGTATCAATAGAAAATTGAATCGCATAAAGTATGTTTTAATAGTTTGTGTTTTACTCAAACAACTCAGGCTGCGGATTGTTCGGCAGTTTGGGCACCCACTCCATTTCAATGGATTTATTAAAATCAGCCAGCTTGTTGCCCAGTGCCTTCCAGCCCATCACATCTACCACTTTACTGATGGTTACTTTTGCCTTTCGCACCTGTGCCCCTCTGCCGCTTTGCATGGCCAGTATAGGCTCGTCTTCTGTTGTAACTGCTTCCAGGTAATTGCCATCTCCTTCCTTAATAAAGAAAAATTTATTGTGCAGGGTTGATGTTTCAATTTTAAAACGCTTTACACTGTACTGTACTTTTTCTTTATCAAAATAAACAGCTGTTATAATTTTTTCTGCATCAAATTTCTCAATCAGCAATACTTTTTCGGTATCAAAACGCTGGGTCAGTTCCTGGTCGGTAATTTCGTAATTACCATCGTTGTAAATAACCAGCAAGCGGTCTTCAGCTTCAAACTTACCCAGATACTCCCCTTTCTCCTCTGTATTTAATCTGCCAAACTTATTATCAAACCATAGTTTTTTCGCATCCAGAGTTGAGTTTCCGGCTTCTTTGAATTTTACAGATTTGATCGGGTACTTGGTAACCTGGTTGCCAATACTGCCTCTTCCCTTAATGTCCTGTTCTTCAAAATAAAAATCAAATTCTTTTTTGTGTGCACTGCAATTAGGGCTTAATACTATTTTCACTACTTCGGCCTCGCCGTTGGCATTGGCTGTAAAATAATGCACCCGGCTTTTTTCGGAACCTTTTGTAAGGTCGTATTCCTTATCACGGGTAATGCCTGTTACATTAAAGCGCTTGGAAAAACTTACACCGCTTTTACCATCTACGTAAATCATGTTGTAAGTGGTTCTTTCATCATTCTTCATAAATACAGCCACGTGTAAAATATCTTTACCGATAAACACTTTATCCGAAACTTTCACAACCTTCATGATGCCGGCTTTTGTAAAAGCAATAATATCATCCAGGTCGGATACTTCTGCCACCAATTCATCTTTCTTTAAACCGGTGCCAATAAACCCATCTGCAAAATTTGCATAGATTTTGATGTTTGCAATGGCAACTGATTTTGCCTGAATAACATCAAACTGTTTAATTTCAGTTTTACGTTCCCTGCCCTTACCATATTTTTTCAACAGGTTTTCATAATAAGCAACAGCAAAATCAGTAAGATTATCAAGGTCGAATTTCACCTGCTTGATATCATCCTCCAATCCTTTTATCTGCTCAATCAAATCATCAATATCCAGCTTGTAAATACGGCGTACCGGTTTTTCTGTAAGCTTGATAATGTCCTCACGGGTAATATCACGTTTCAGCAATTTTTTAAAAGGTGTAAAAGCTTTGTCAATTGCCTCCAGTACTTTATCCCAGGTTTCATGCTTCTTCTCCAGTTCCTTGTAAATCTTTTCTTCAAAGAATATTTTTTCTAAAGAAGTAAAATGCCATTTTTCATACAGCTC
>JAOAUI010000092.1 GCA_030157685.1 Ferruginibacter sp.
TTACCTCTTCTTAATCCGCTGTCTATTGTTTCACCAACCGCAGTGTTCTTACATCGCCCTTTGCACCCTCAAATTTTACTATATAAATACCTTTATCCAGTATTCCTATATGTAACTGTGTTTGCAGCGTATTAGGCATAACAGTTCGTTGCTGTAAAACTCTGCCGCTGGTACTTATTACAGATAGTACAGCTCTCTCAGGCGAAGAAACATGCTGTATAGTAACCTCATCAGAAGCAGGATTGGGATAAGCCTGCATGGCTTTACCGGTATTGTTTGTTAACCAGGCTGTCTTGGTTAATTCAGGTGTTGTTTGCGCAAGTGCAGCAATGCCGCTAAGGATAATGGCTGTAGAAAGGAATAGCTTTTTCATAGCTGTATTTTTAGAGTACTTACTGTACTGTCTCTAATAATTCAACAATGATGCCATGCTGAGATCACGCCCTTTCCTGCAGGGTTACAATCAACGAAAGTATATACTCATTTCTACCCTAACCCGCTACTGACAATGGTTTGTTGCATTTTAAGCAGGTGGGAATTTTGCAACAAAAACTGGAAGGTTTTAACCGTTTTCAAACCCGGTGATAGTGCAACTTGGTTTCTGCCGGCTTTTGCAGTATTCGCCATCACTCTTAATATCCTGCTTTAATATATGCCCGGCCTTCTTCCTGCTTTTGTACAATTTCTAAAATAGCTACAGGAACAATAATGGCCTCGGGTATTACACGGAGTTTTTCGATATTTCTTTTCTTCAACGAGTTATTACAAACGGCAAATACAACACCCTTTTTATACAAGGCAGCAATTTGTGGTTTAAAATAACCGGTGTCTTTTAACAGGGCATACACAGCAAAGCCATGAAATACCACTTCAATTTTTGTATCGGGCGACTCGGTAAGTACATTGCTTAACTGATTGAATAAAACCCGTTGCTGTGCAGTATCTCCGCTGGCCATCTCCCAGATAATTTTATGCTGGGCATGGCCGGTTACAGAAAAAAATAACAGGGAAATAAAAAGGAATGATCGTTGATAATATTTCATACTGATGTTTTAACTAAAATTAGCCAATCTATTCAATATAGCGCTCATCAAACAGCAACAACACTACCAGCATAATTCCCGCCAGGAGAAAATATTTGCGCAGGCACTTGCTTCCGGCAGGAGTTTTTTTTATTTTCCTGCATCAACCACAAAGAAAAATGAATAAATTGTACATCTAAAAGCCATGTATATGTACAAACTCCTTTCTGCCATCAGCTTTTTATTTGTTATCAGCTTTGCAGCTGCACAGGAAACTGTAGACATGCAGATGATGCAAAAAATAAAAGACGAAGCAAAAAACAATTCGCAAATTGCCATGATAGCACACAATCTTACCGATGTGTGTGGCCCACGCCTTACCAACTCGCCGGGCTATAACCGTGCACTTGATTGGGTTACGCAAATATGTAAAGAATGGGGATTGCAAAACGCCGGCCGTGAAGCCTGGGGCGAATTTGGAAAAGGCTGGCAAAACGAAACCGGTACACTGGCCTTAAAAATTCCTTATTACCAGGACATCATTGCCTATCCTGTACCCTGGTGCAAGAGCACAAAAAAAACGGTTAAAACAGAACTCATCATGCTGGATGATCTTGATTCTGCTTCCATAACCAAGGCAGGCGCTTCTTTAAAAGGAAAGATAGTGATGATAAAACCCGGCGGCACCACCATCCCCGATGCCTTTAAAGCCTACGCAACAAGATATGGCGATACCAGCCTGGATAATATTGGCGAAAAATATATGGTAAACCGTAAACAGATGGAAAGTTATTTACCATTTATCAAAAACGAATATTACACAAAACTGTACCTCGAAAAAATGGGCGTAAAGGGTTTGATACTGAGTGGCCGTAACAACAGGGATGGTACTGTATTTGTTGATGGCGGCACAGGTTATGCCAGTGGTTACGGAGCAACCTTGCCCGAAATGAAAATAGGCCGTGAGGATTATTTAAAACTGATGCGCCTGGTAAAAGACAATAAAAAAGTAGAACTGGAAATGAATGTGCAGAATACTTTCTACAGCGATGACCTAACCGGTTACAATGTGGTGGCCGAAATACCGGGCACCGATCCTGCATTAAAAAGCCAGGTAGTAATGTTGGGCGGACACTTAGACAGTTGGGCAGGCGGCACCGGCGCAACAGATAACGCTGCAGGTTGCATTGCTACGCTGGAAGCCATTCGCATTTTAAAAACACTGGGCATACAGCCACGCCGCACCATACGCATTGCCTTGTGGGGAGGCGAAGAGCAGGGCCTGTATGGCAGCTTTGGTTATGTAAAAAAACATTTTGGCGATCCTGCCAACATGCAGTTAACCGCAGAGCAGGCCAATATTTCTGCCTATTATAATTTAGATAATGGCAGCGGTAAAATACGCGGCATTCATGCACAGGGCAATGCAGCAGTACGTGATATTTTTAAAGCCTGGCTTGCTCCCTTTGCTGATATGGGCGCTGCAGGTGGCGTAACACTCAGTAATACCGGCAGCACCGATCATATCAGTTTTGATGCAGTAGGCATACCTGGTTTTCAGTTTATACAAGACCCGCTGGAGTACGAAACCCGTACCCACCACAGCAATATGGATACCTACGATCACCTGAGCATTCCCGACCTGCAACAGGCTGCCATTATCATTGCGGCATTTGTGTACAATACCGCCATGCGTAATGAAATGCTGCCACGCAAGCCTTTACCCAAGCCGGAGAAATTTGTTTTTGATTTTGATTTCCCGATTTAGCTCAGGAGGTCCCGGCCGGATTCGAACCTGCTGTGAAGAAAACTAATTCTGATGCAGCTGCTGATTGAAATGGTACCTTTATACAAAGCAGGTACAATGATGAATGCATACGAAAGGGAAGTGAACACAACATTAACAGCCTGGCAAAAGAAAATGCTGCGCAGGCCATCCTTTCTTAATAACCTATCAAAAAAACTGCAGACAAAGATCAATACCTGGATACCGGAAAAAGTACACCGGGCTATTACAGCTACCATCAAACAAATGATACGGGGCGTTTTATTTGGTGCAAAATATACCACTGCCGATACCCTGGTAAATGCAGGCCTGCAGGAACGGGAAGAAGCCGTTCAGAAAAAAATAGACTGGTACCGCAAAACCGCAGCCATTGAAGGTGGCATTACCGGTGCCGGTGGCATACTGCTTGGCCTGGCCGATTTTCCTATACTCATCAGTCTTAAACTAAAATTACTATTTGATATTGCCGTGCTGTATGGCATGGATGTACACGATTACCGGGAAAGGGTTTATATCCTGCACATTTTTGAACTGGCTTTTTCAAGTGATGAACACCGCAAAAACATTTACCTGCAAATGACGGATTGGGAAGAAAAACGTAAACACCTGCCACAAGATATGAATGAATTTGACTGGCGTAGTTTTCAGCAGGAATACCGTGATTATATTGACCTGGCTAAAATGGCACAACTGGTACCCATTATTGGTGCACCTGTTGGCGTATTTGTTAATTACCGGCTTATAAAAAAGCTCGGCATCACCGCCATGAATGCTTACAGGATGAGGTTGATCAATTTTGACAGTGCATAAATGATGGAATTTTGTATCTTGAACAGGCAGGTTCATTCATCAATATTAAAAATAGATTTGCCTCTATGGTACTATCGGAGTTTACACCAGGTCCCGGCTTAACTGAATTTATACGGGTATACAGATTGGTACATTTTGTTTTTGCAGATATTACAAACATTCCCTTTAAACCCTATCCTCCAAGAGCAGAGCATTGTTTAAGCTTTTATCCAAGGGATACCGAAACGGTAGAATATGTAAACAGCGGCCAGAAAATTACAAACCTAAAAACGGTATTGATCGGGCAACAAAATGAAGTGAGCAACAGATTTGTTGGCAAAGATTTTTTGGTTTTCCAGGTTGTATTTCGTCCCGGCGCATTGTACCGCCTTACCGGTATTCCTTCTTATCAATTAAACAACTGTTATTTTGATGCAGAAACTGTTTTTACAAAAGATATAAAGGAAGTAAACAATAAACTTAATGATGCTGCCGGTTTTACAGAAATGGTAGCCGTGGTAGAATCATTTTTATTAAAACAGATCGGCCGGGGCGTAAAAGAATTTCACAGGTTAGACCATGTAAGCAACCTGATTTTAAACACCCATAAAAATCTGAAAATAGAATGGCTTGCCAAAGAATCCTGCTTGAGTGTAAGGCAATATGAAAGGAAATTTATAGAGCGAATGGGTATTGCGCCCAGGTATTTCAGCAAAATTGTTCGGTTTGAAAATGCTTTCAGAATAAAAAATAAACAACCTCACCTGGATTGGTTATCCATTGCTGTACAATGCAACTATCACGACTATCAACACCTTGCAAAAGATTACAAACAATTCACAAATCAAACACCCACCGATTTTCACTTACTTGATAATGCATCGCCTGAAAGAAAGTTTGGAGAATCGGATACTTATTAAAAATGTCGTTTTTTTACCACTAACCCACTTTCCGTTTAACTGACATTTGTTGTAACAACTTAAACAAATGCAACATGGAAAGAAAAAAATTCTTACTAACTACAGCAGCAGCCATCCCTGCTCTTTTACTTGGAAATACTGTTAAGGCAGAAAAAACAGATCGTACTGACAAAGGATTTGTAGTCAAATCAACCGAAAGCCGGTTTGGCGAAAAAACCTTATTAGGTGGCAAAAATGCCAACGACATTAAAGTATCGCAAAAAGATACCAATGGTGAGCTGACAATTTTTGAATACACAGGTAAAGACAAAGGCGGGCCTCCATTGCATGTTCATACGTACCAGGACGAGATATTTTTTATTGTTCAGGGTGAGTATCTTTTTCAGGTGGGTGATGATAAATATAATTTAAAAGCAGGCGATACTATTTTTTTACCAAGAAAAGTGCCTCATGCTTTTGCACAACTAACAGACACCGGAAAAATGTTTTTCCTTTTTCAGCCATCGGGTAAAATGGAAGATTTTTTCAGAACACTTGGCAATCTTACTTCGCAACCAACACCAGAACAGGGTGCAAAAATATTTGCAGACCACGACATGAAAGTAGTTGGGCCTCCATTGCAGTTTTAGCATTTTCAACAGGCAGCAATAGTGTGCATATCAATTTGTTTATTATAAAAGAGCTTATCACAAACAGTGATAAGCTCTTTTATATGCTGCATTTTATCTGTGTATTTTTCGAATCTTACCTGTTTAATCAAATAAGTTAATTTGTATCTTCATACATCATTTTAAAAAAACACATTGAAGAAAAGCTTTGCCATTATACTTTTACTTATAAACCTGCAGGCCATGTCGCAAACAAAAATACAGGGTGAATATGCTTTCAGAAAAACAGAAATGGTTGCTGGTTTTAATTTTACTGCTGCCGGTGCTTTTCAGTTCTTTTTCAGCTATGGTGCCGTTGACCGCCGGGCTGCCGGCACATTTACAGTAGAGGGAAATACCGTAAAACTTAAAAGCAATAAAGAAGCCGGAAAAGATTTTACAGTTACCGCTCAATCCAAAGAAACAAACGGCTATACCATCAACTTCAATCATCCCAGCAAATATTTACTTAAAAATATTCTTTGTATATTTTTTGTAAACGGCAAAGAGCAGCAGGCTGTTACCGACGATAATGGAAAAGTACATGTTGACCTTGCTCATTGCGACAGTATCTATGCACAGCATCTTTTATTTCCGGATATTTTAACCCTTGTAAAAGATGCTGCCAATGAAAATAACCGCTTTACACTTTCACTCAACCCATCGCTGGAGCAGCTTAGCTTTAAAGGCATTGATCTTACCATTGAAAGCGACGGGTCGCTCAGCTGGCTGCCCAATTATTTTCTGGAAATGCCCGGTGTAAAATTTGTAAAGCAATAAGGAATTTGTATCTGCAAAATCATTTGTGTATTTTTATCAGGCTACGTCACCATATAAAATAAATGGGTATGAAACTTCGCTACCTGGTTGTACTAACCATTGCCGCCTATAGTATTGTTGTTGCATTCCGCTCGGCGCTTCGCCAGCCGGATAATGCAACGGTAACTCAATTGGTTGCCGAAAAGAAAAAATTCAGCATACGCTGTTCGCCTGCCTATATTCCAACAGCCGCTGATGATATTCCGCTGCTGAGTGGTTGGGGTAATTACAACTGGCCCATCAGCAGCAACTCCGACAGTGCCCGTATATATTTTAACCAGGGCATCAATATGTATTATTCATTTCACATTATTGAATCACGTGCATCTTTTGATAAAGCCACCAGGTTTGACCCTGAATGCGCCATGGCCTGGTGGGGAAAGGCATTGGCCTATGGCCCCAATATCAATGACTTTGGTTATCAGCGCCCTTCAGAAGCATTCCCTTCAGCAGTAAAAGCAAATGCTTTAAAAGCCAATGCAAGCCCGGTTGAAAAAGCTTTGATAGAGGCTAT
>JAOAUI010000093.1 GCA_030157685.1 Ferruginibacter sp.
CTTCCTTCAAGATAAGTAACATCTGCAGCCAGCCTGATACCCAGCCAGCCTTTTGGATAGGCCGTTACAAAAACGCCTTTCATCATTTTTGTAAACTCAAGATTTATGTCTTTGATATCGTTGGTTCCTTTACCGGAATTACCACCTAAATCGCCTAAAAAGAAACTGGGGCCGAAGTTTAAACCTACTTCCCACTTAACTTTTTCGCCAAATAAAAATGCCTGTGAAAATGAATTGTTCAGGAATGTGAAGCTGATCAGAAGCAGCAGTACATGCTTCCCCACAAATTTGTGTAAAAATGGCTTCATCAGAAATCGGATTTAGTCTTTCTAGTTTATTGGATAATTGGTATGGTTATAACCCAAGCCTGTGTAAAATGCAGGATAAAATGTATAAACCACAATTGTAAAAACGGCAAACTGTTAAAGATATTGCCTCAAATGGTAAATTATTTATCTAATATCATTTCAATATGGGGAATTCCATCTTCAAGATACTCTTCGCTGCTTTGTATAAAGCCCAATGATTGGTAAAATTTTGTAAGATAAACCTGTGCCCCAATCTTTATTGCCGTGCAGTTAAACCGGCTGAATGTGCGGCTGATGCTTTCCTGCATCAGCTGCCTGCCAGCGCCGGTTTTGCGGTATGCCGGCGATGTAACCACCCGGCCAATGCTGGCTTCGGAATATGAAATGCCGGGCGGGATGATACGTGTATAAGCCACCAGTTTTTCATTGTACCAGCCGCAAAAATGCAGCGATGGCTGATCCTTATCATCGGCATCCTGGTAAACACAGTTTTGCTCCACTACAAAAACTTCGTTACGCAACTGCATGATGCTATATAGCTCAACAGGAGTCAGCTCATCAAATTTTTTAAGTATCCAGTTTAGTTGCATGGTTATGGCCCCCTCTATCTCCCCCGACAGGGGAGGAAATTTTGAAGATAAAAGCGAAGATGATGTTTTGCATTAGAAATAATTTTAAAAATTAAAAGTTGTCCCTTCCAGTTCCCTCTCTTTTGGAGAGGGGTTGGGGTGAGGCCTTACAGACCCTTTTTCCCATTTTCCATCTTAAACAACATTACTGCCGCAATTGACTTTGCCCTTGTTTTAGCCAGTGCTGCAATCTTACCTTCAAATAAATCATCTACTGTTGTTGTAAATAAATGTACCCAGCTGCTGAAATGCTCTTTTTGTAAAGGTATTTTTTTATTAAGGTCGTAATGCACTTCCATGGCATTCTTTGTATAAACCGGGTTATCAAGCAAAATCGTCTCCCAAAAATCTACAATCACCGGAATATGTTTTTCCCAATTCATATGCACTACATCAGTAAAAATAAAACCAATGGTTTCATCTGCTTTTACCTTTTCGTAAAATTGCAACACCATTTTCTCTATATCTGCCCTGCTGGTAATATCAATTTTCATTTTTTTATTTTAAAAAAGGTAAAATATCTTTTATACTGACAGGCTTTTGCTGGTCATCAATTTCAATTACTATACAATAGCCATTGGCACCACCGGCTT
>JAOAUI010000094.1 GCA_030157685.1 Ferruginibacter sp.
CATTGCGATTTTCATGAGCAGGGGATTAACAACCCATATTATTTTGCACCGGCTGCTGAACCTTTTCATGAAGTGATCACCAAATGGCAACGGGATTTTCAGTTCACCATTGGTAGAAATCATGCAAAATATTTTGATGCCAATGGCTGGTTGTATTTTACCAAAGAAATATTTGATCTGTTTTATCCGGCTTACGGAGATACATATCCAACTTACAATGGCGCCATTGGCATGACCTACGAACAGGCTGGCCATAGCCAGGGAGGATTGGCTGTTGTAACAAATGATGGAGATACACTTAGTTTGAAAGACAGGATCGCTCATCATTTTACCACCAGCATGAGCACCATTGAAATTGCTTCGCAAAATGCGGATAAACTCATCAGCGAATTCAAAAAATATTTTGATGAAGGAAACACAAACGGAACAGGAGAGTACAAAACATACGTGATAACAGAAACCAATGCAGGCAAGCGTGAAGCACTGCGCAGGTTTTTTGAAATGAACGGAATTAATTATGGAAGTGTAAGCGGAGCTGCTGTTAAAGGATATAATTATTTTACCGGTAAAGAAGAAACATTTGCTGTGGCTGGCAGTCTGGCTGTTTCTGCCATACAGCCTAAATCGGCTTTGATAAAAGTTTTATTTGAGCCCAAATCAAAATTAAGCGATTCGGTTACCTATGATATTACCGCCTGGAGTTTACCTTTTGTATATGGCACACAAACCTATGCAGTTAAAGAAAAATTATCACTTGGTAATTATAGCAGCCCCAACAAAAACGCAGCTGTACCCGCAACTGCATACGGTTATCTGGTAAGTTATAATTCGTTTGCCGATGTAAAGTTTTTAGCAGCATTGTTAAATGCAAAAATTAAAGTACGCTTTGCAGAAAAAGAATTTACAGCAAACGGCAAGTCTTTTCAAAAAGGGACCATCATTATTTTAAAGAAAGGGAACGAAGATAAGTTAGAGCAGTTTGCTAACCTGGCTCAAACCTATAACGCTGCCGTAACAACAGTTAGCGGCGGTTTTATGGATACCGGTTTTGATTTTGGCAGCGAAAAAGTACACCTGGTTAAAAAGCCAACAGTGGCTTTGTTAACCGGTAAAGGCGTTAACCCCGGTGCAGCAGGCGAAGTTTGGCATTTGTTTGAGCAGCAATTGAATTACCCGGTTAGTTTAATAAATGCTGATGAAGTTGATGGCAGTGCTTTAAAAGGTATTGATGTATTGATACTGCCCGATGGCAATTATAAATTTTTATCCGCAGGATGCAGTGCAAAAGACAAGGAAGCTGCGGCAGAAATTAAAATGTGGGTTCAGCAGGGCGGAAAAATGATTGTGCTGGATAATGCAGCTGCACAGGTTGCAAAAGCCGACTGGGGCCTTAAACTTAAAAAAGCCGATGATGATGAAAAGAAAGACGATAAAAAAGACGATAAAAATTTGTACGCCGATATAAAGCGATATGAGAACCGTGAACGGGATGCTGTTGTAAATAATATTCCCGGTGCTATTTATAAAGTAGAACTTGATAATTCGCATCCGCTGGCATTTGGATATGATAATAGTTATTATTCACTTAAACTCAGTGGGGATATCTATGAATTTATGAAAGACGGATGGAATGTAGGCATCATCAAAAAGGAAAATCAGGCTGCTGGTTTTGTGGGCAGTACAACCCGTGAAAAAATTAAGGACGGTACTGTAGTTGGTGTACTGCCAATGGGCAGCGGCTCTGTTGTGTTTTTTGCTGATGATCCGGTTTTTAGAAATTTTTGGGAGAATGGTAAGATGTTGTTGGCGAACGCTGTTTTTTTGGTGGGGAATTAAATGATGTTGCTTCGCAACATGATATTGCCACAGAGGCAAGGAAGCACAGAAAAGAAAATAAAGAAATTTATTTACTTATGTCATATACAGAAAACCAAACAGACTATCTGTTGCAGGATGAAACAGAAAAAATAATTGGACTAGCTATTGAAGTACATAAGATTTTAGGGCCTGGGTTTTTAGAAATTGTTTATAAAGATGCATTGGAACATGAGATGAATTTAAATGATTATCTTTTTAGAAGAGAATATGAATATCAGGTACCTTACAAGGAAATAATTTTAAAACATAAATTCTATGCTGACTTTGTTGTGTTTGACAAAGTAATTGTGGAAATTAAAGCAAAATAGGGTGGTATAGCAGATGAAGATCTGGCTCAGGGTATTAATTATTTAAAAGTGTCTGGTTGTAAAGTAGGCCTGGTATTGAATTTCTCAGCATCAAAACTTCAAATCAAAAGAGTAGTATATTAAAAAATGAAAAACAAATTTCTGTGCTTCTGTGCCTCTGTGGCAAATCCCAATTTGCGTAAGCAAATTCTATTTATGTTTTTTGTGGCTTTCTTTTGCGAAGCAAACGCACAAGCCCCAAAATCGTACACTTCTTCAGAAATATTACTCCAGTTGAAGAAACTAAACGTATTGGGTTCGGTATTGTATGTGGCAGCTCACCCAGATGATGAGAACACAAGACTGTTGGCTTACCTGGCAAATGAAAAATTATACCGCACCGGTTATTTAAGTTTAACCCGTGGTGATGGCGGGCAAAATTTAATAGGAGATGAGCAGGGTGTTGACCTGGGTTTGATACGCACACAGGAATTACTGGCTGCCCGCCGCATTGACGGCGCAGAGCAATTCTTTAGCCGTGCCTATGATTTTGGCTACAGCAAAAGCCCCGAAGAAGCCATGAAATTTTGGGGCCATGATAAAATATTAAGCGATGTGGTTTGGGTGATACGTAAATTTCGCCCTGATGTGATCATAACAAGATTTCCTACAACAGGTGAGGGTGGGCATGGGCATCACACAGCATCAGCCATACTTGCCGGTGAGGCTTTTGATGCTGCAGCCGACCCTACAAAATTTCCAGAGCAATTGACCCAGGGCTTAACAGTATGGCAGGCAAAAAGAATTTTATGGAACACGTTTAATTTTGGTGCAACCAACACTCAAGGCAATGACCAGTTTAAAATGGAATGTGGCGATTACAACCCTATTCTTGGAAAAAGTTATGGAGAGATTGCGGCAGCCAGTAGAAGCCAGCACAAAAGCCAGGGCTTTGGTGTGCCTGCACAAAGAGGCAGTGTGATAGAATATTTAAAAATCATAAAAGGAACTGCGCCTGTATATGACCTGTTTGATGAGGTAGATGTAAGCTGGAAAAGAACTGCTGACCCTGCGCTGGCTAATACAATAAACAAGCTTATCGAAAAATTTGATGTATCGCACCCTGAAAAATCTGTTCCAGCCCTTGTTGACCTATACAAAAAGATGGAAACGGCCCCCTCTATCTCCCCCGAAGGGGGAGGAAAGGCAGATGATTACTGGAAGCAACAAAAATTAAATGCGCTTAAAGATATCATACAAAACTGCAGTGGTTTATTTATGGATGCTACAACCAATACCCAGTTTGCGATACCAAACGACAGTTTAAAAATAAATCTGGTGGTGAACAATAGATCCGGTGCCAATATTTTAAGCGCCGATGCTCACATGGATACGGAGTACATCATTTTTGACCAGTTAAAGAAAAATACAAACTCGGTTCAAACCTATACCATGTTCCTGAGGCCAGGCACAAAACTTACACAGCCTTACTGGCTGCAAAATCCAATGGAGAAGGGAAGTTTTAATGTTACCGATCAGCAACTGATTGGCAGGGCAGAGAATGACCCATTCAGTGTAGAATTCAGTATGATGATCGAAGGCAAGGAATTTAAGTTTACAAAACCTATCCGCTATAAATATACCGACCCGGTGAAAGGGGAGTTGTATCAGCCGGTGAATATCATACCTGCGTTTTCGGTAAGATCAATTCCAAAACTGGGTGTTAATAACAAATTAAATGATTGGGAAGTAAAGTCATTTAGAGATAAAAATACTTTCAGGAGTTATGTAAAAACAGTAAACTCAGGAACCATTGTTGGTTACAATAATGATACAGTACTTGCAAAGGGACAGATCATAAAATTGTTTGACAAACCACACATTAGTGAAGTTCCGCTTTATGATAAAACACAGTATTATACATATCACGATACCTTGTTTCAGGAAAATGGCAGTCCTTATTTGCGGCTTCATCAAATAGATTACGACCATATTCCTTCAATTGTTTATACTCAACCAGAGGTATTTACATCAAAAGAGTTTGATCTGAAGATTGAAGGGAATTTTGTTGGATATATTCCCGGTGCAGGTGATAAGATTCCCGAAGCACTGGTAGCAATGGGTTACAAGGTTGTAACGCTGAAGGAAAGCGATATGAAAGCAGCTAACCTTAAACAGTTTGATGCGATTGTTACCGGTGTACGTGCATACAATACCAATGAATGGATGAACAATGTTTACAGCGAACTGATGGACTATGTTAAAGAAGGCGGCGTGTTGCTGGTGCAATACAATACTAGCAACCAGATAGGACCGGTAAAAGCAAAAATATCACCTTACCCTTTTAATATCAGCCGTAACAGAATAACCGATGAAGAAGCAAAAGTCAACTTTTTAATTCCCGATCACGCAGCATTAAATCATCCCAATAAAATAACCGAAAAGGATTTTGATGGCTGGATACAGGAGCGTAGTATTTATCATGCTGAAAAAATTGATACTGCTTACAAAGCCATCTTCAGTATGAAAGACCCAGGTGAACAGGAGCAAAACGGCAGCCTCATCATTGCCAATTATGGCAAAGGAAGATTTGTATATACAGGTTTGGTTTTCTTTAGAGAGTTACCTGCAGGCGTGCCTGGTGCTTACCGGTTGTTTGCAAATTTGATTGCGAATAAAAGGAATAAGTATATAAAGTAAAAAGCCCCCCGTCCCGATTAATCGGGAAACTTTGGAGAATAAGAAAGCTGGTAGAATTAGAACTAAAACGACAGTGAAATTATGCAAAGCGAAAAATCATATTGGAATAAATGGTACCTGGCTGTGCTGTTTTTTTTAATTGTACAAATACTTACATTCTATTTTATCACAAGGCTTTTTAATTAAGATTTGCTCTCATGCAGAATAAAAAAGGGGCTCAAATTATTTTACTCTTAAAAGCTACGCCAGCTGGCGGATTTGGGGTATGAGTGGTATCGATTGGATCATATTATGTGTAACGCTTGCCGGTATTGTTTTATACGGTATCTATAAAAGCCGCACATCCAAAAACCTGGAAGGCTATTTTTTAAGCAACCGTTCCTTACCATGGTATCTTGTTTTGTTCAGCATTATGGGTACACAGGCCAGCGCCATTACTTTTTTAACGGGCCCGGGCCAGGCTTTTAGTGATGGGATGCGTTTTGTACAATACTATTTTGGTTTGCCATTGGCAATGATCGTCATCAGTATATTTTTTGTGCCGGTATTCAGCAGGCTGAAAGTATACACCGCATACGAATTCTTAGAAAACCGTTTCGATCTTAAAACCCGTACACTTACTTCGTTTTTATTTTTATTATCAAGAGGTTTAAGTACCGGTATCAGCATTTTTGCGCCATCTATTGTGTTAAGCTCTTTAATGGGCTGGAACATTTATTACACCAACCTGGTAATGGGTGGTATACTTATTATTTACACCATGAGCGGTGGTGCCAAAGCAGTGGCACATACACAAAAACTGCAAATGATCATAGTGTTTGTTACGCTTTTTATTGTAGGATATTTAGCCGTTAAATTATTGCCTGATGCAATTGGGTTTACAGAAGCCCTGCATAAAAGCGGCGAGATGGGAAAGATGAATATCATTACTACCGGCTTTACTGATAAGGGTTTCGACTGGAAGGACCGCTATAATATCTGGAGCGGATTGATAGGTGGCTTCTTTCTGGCACTTAGTTATTTTGGAACCGACCATAGCCAGGTGGGACGTTATCTTACTGCAAAAAATGTAAAGGAAAGCCGCAAGGGATTATTGATGAACGGGCTGGTGAAAGTGCCCATGCAGTTTTTTATTTTATTGATCGGCATACTTATCTTTTCGTTTTATCAATACAACAAAGGCCCCGTATATTTTGACCAGGTTACCTTGCAGGAAGCAAAACAAACAGTAAAGAAAGATTCTTTAATTATGCTTGAAACACAGTATGATGCAGCTTTTGCAAATAAGAATATGGCAGAAGCAAATACCATACGTAAAACTTTTAAAGGCGTGATGCAGCGTGCATTGCCGGATGAAAAACCCAACGATACCAATTTTATTTTTCTTTGGTTTGTAAAAGAAAATTTACCGGTGGGATTGATAGGATTGATCTTTGCCATCATCTTCCTGGCAGCCTGGGGCAGTATTGCTGCGGCACTCAATTCGCTGGCGGCCTGTTCGGTAGTTGACTTCCACAAAAAATTCTTTGTTAAAAAAGAAACAGAACTGGAGGATTATAAAGTGGCGCATTGGTACACACTGGGCTGGGGTATATTCTGTATCATCA
>JAOAUI010000095.1 GCA_030157685.1 Ferruginibacter sp.
GAACATAGTTGAGCAGTATTAAAAAATTAGCAGGACAAACATTGTGGTATGGCGTGCCTACTATTGCCAGCCGTTTCCTGGGGTATTTAATGAATATGGCTTTGCCCTTTTTTGTGGCGATGCCCGAAAAAACTGCCGACCTGGTGCAGGTGTACACAATCATTCCGTTTTTAAATGTGCTGTATGCCTATGGTTTGGAAACAGCCTATTTTCGTTTTTCTCAAACACACGATAAACAAAAACTGTACAACACGCTTTCGCTTTCACTGTTTTTCAGCAGTATATTGTTCACCATTCTTTTATTGCTTTGTAAAGATTCGCTGGTTGGTGCTGCCGATCTTAACCAGCATCCTGATTATATATTGTGGATGATCGCCATCATTGCGGTTGATAATTTAAACACCTTACCCTTTGCCAAACTGCGGCAGGAGAACAGACCAAGGCGCTATGCATTTGCCAGGGTGGCCGGTATTGTTTTAAATGTTTGTGTGGTTATTTTATTTCTGGGTGTTATTCCAAAAATACTGGAATCAAATCCTGATAGTTTTTTAAGCAAAATTTATAATAAAGATATTGGCCTTGGTTATTACCTGCTGGGTAATCTTTGCGGCAGCCTTTTTACATTAGTGGTGCTCTCAAAAGAAATAAGGCAGATAAAGATCCGCTTTGATTTTACACTCTGGAAAGAAGTAATGCGTTACAGTGCGCCATTAATTATTGTAGGATTGGGTGGCATGGTAAATGATGTACTGAGCCGTTTAATTTACCGGCATGTGGTGGATCTGCCACAGCAACAGGCCGATCATGAGCTGGGCATTTTTGCCAACATCTTCCGCATTGCCTTACTCATCACCATTATGATACAGGCTTTTCGTATGGCAGCCGAACCTTTTTTCTTTAATAAAAGTAAAGATGAAAATGCGCAAAGAACTTACGCAAGAGTAATGAAGTTTTTTGTAATTGCCTGTTGTTTTATGTTTTTATTCATCGGTTTATTTTTAGATGCCTTCCGCTGGATATTTGTAACTTTTGCAAACCCCCGCTGGACCGAAGGGCTGGAGGTTGTGCCTTTACTGGCATTGGGCAATATCTTCCTGGGTATTTATTATAACCTGAGTGTTTGGTATAAACTTACCAATAAAAATATGTATGGTGCCGGCATTACTGTTTGCGGAGCTGCCATTACAATCGTTTTAAATATTGTTATGATACCCATCTGGCATTATACAGGTGCGGCTGTTGCCACATTCTGCTGTTATTTATTTATGATGGTGAGCAGCTACGTGCTGGGACAAAAATATTATCCCATTCCTTATGCCGTAAAAAAACTAATCTCCTATATCACACTGGTTGTGCTTATTTACTTTGTACATTTTGGTCTGGTTAAACTGCTACCCAATAATTATCTTTTCTCATTAGGTACCGGCTTTGTATTATTTGCTTTCTTCACCTGGTTTGTTAGCCGGGTTGAAGCAAAGGAACTGGCGAAGCTGCCGGTGGTTGGAAAATACTTTAGC
>JAOAUI010000096.1 GCA_030157685.1 Ferruginibacter sp.
AAGCGCTTCTTGGCGCTGCTGTTGGTTTTAACCTTTGGCATTACATAACTGTTTTTAGTTACTCCCTACTGGCGGTCCCGAAATGACGGGACACTTGTTGAGCCTTGTGGGAAATGTCTGAAAAAGATGTATTTATCTCTTTCGGGCGGCAAAGGTAAGGGAACACAGCGACAATTAAAGGGATTTTTAGAAGTTTTTTAGCTTGATTTATTGCTAATCTATAATAACAGCATTACAAACACGAGAAATATTTGTCATTACATTAAAGCTATATTAAATTTCACAAAAAACTACTAAATTCTTTTGAATACAATTAAATTTTTATATATTGTATACTATACACAACCTTTAATTTGATTGTATGCCAAAATTCACTTTTTACGGCACCAAAGCCGAAATGCCCTCCGATAGTTATCTGCAGTTAAAAAGCGTACAGCCCAATATACAGGCAACTGAATTTGTGGCCTTGTCGGTAAGATCGGGCGATACAAAAGCGGAGACAATAGAAACCGCTGATGATGACCTGGTGGTAATGCAATTGAGTAATGATGTGGAATGGCACTACCGTGCAGATGATTTTGAATCTTTTTTAAAAGCCCAACCCGGCGAAAAACGCGGAGGAAAACAGGGAGAAATGGAAGTACCATCTTTCTTTTCTTCTCCCGGCGAATCCAGGGGAGGCGCAGGCGATATCATTAAAACCAAGGGACTGAAAATTATTACCGGCATGGTTGCCAAAGGTGCAGCCCAGTTGCTGGTAAACAAAATGGAATCGGGCCTTGATGCCGGACTTCATGCATTGAATGAGAAGATGGAGTTCATCAAATTTGATGCAAAAGCCGCCGAAAAATCTAAACCTTACCTGTTGTTTATTCATGGAACCAATTCCAACACCGAAGGAGGTTTTAAAGAATTAAGAACCAATAATGCATACAACAAACTCTTTTCTTTTTATGGAGGCCGGGTGCTTGCTTTTGAACATAAAACACTATCGGAAAGCCCGGTAAAAAATGTAACCAACCTGTTAAATGCTTTGCCAAATGAGATCAGTATTGATGTTGTTTCGCACTCAAGAGGCGGCATTGTTGCCGACCTGCTTGCACGATGCAGCAACGGCGAAAAACCGTTTGACAAAAACGAAATAGACATCATCAATAAAAATGAAGATTTTAAGCCGCTGAAAGATGAAGCAACTGCAGCCAACAGTGCGGCCGCCGCAAAAAAAATTGAAGTAAGAAAAATGGTGAGGGTTGCATGCCCTGCTGCCGGAACAGTTTTGATTGACAGCCGCATGGATAACCTGGTAAATGTTTTTTGCAATTTGCTGAAACTGATACCCGGTGCTGCTGCCTGCATGCCATTTACTTTGTTTCTCGATTTTGCCAAAGCTGTTGTACACGAAAGAACTGATATCCATGTTTTTCCCGGAGTGGCAGCACAAATACCGGGCTCTCCCCTTTTGCGTTTGCTGAATAATCCAAACCGCATAATAAGATCAGAACTCTTTGTTATTT
>JAOAUI010000097.1 GCA_030157685.1 Ferruginibacter sp.
AGAAAAAACTGGTTTAATGCCCGGGAGGCATTGGTTACCAGGGGCGCTTATCATTTTTTTGTAAGCAGTAAAAGTGGTAAGGCGCAGGCCGAAAATTTTATTGAAACAGTTAAACTTTCAAAAGGCGATCTGCCACCGGTGCTTGATATTGAAACTGCAAACGGAGCATCTGCAACAGATATTCAGGAAAGGGCTAAAGACTGGTTGCTGATGATTGAAAAGTATTATAAAGTAAAACCCATCATTTATACCAATGTAGATTTTTACGAAAATTTTCTGAATGGCAAGTTTGATGATTACCCTTTATGGGTTGCTCATTATTATGTAAAAGACAAACCAAGAATAAAACGCAACTGGCTCTTGTGGCAACACAACGAAAAAGGCCGGGTGGATGGTATTGATGCCTTTGTTGATTTTAATGTGTTTAACGGCGACAGTACGGCATTTAAAAAGCTGCTGATAAAATAATAATACAAACCCCGATTGTAGTAATTTTATAAAACCTCATAACTCCACTTTAGGAGATGGGGATATAATGAGCATGGAAGATGAAACAAGGGAGTTCCTGGTAAGAATATTAAATACTGTTGCCATTGTGTTAGTATGGATGATGGCGAACGTATTTATCGGTATTTATAAGGGCTATGCTTTTTTTGAAGACAAACCAGACTGGACGAATTATGTTTATTACGTTTTTCTTATAATAAGTTTTATAGCACTCGTAATTCACTTAAAGCGTAAATGGAAACTTTGATCAACTGCTGTGGTCTGCAACAATCACCCATTTGTTTTTTACTTTTTTAAACAGCAAGGTAAAGTGTCCGCCCACATCGCCAATGCTCCTGGTTAAATGCCACTTACCTACCACAAAAAAGTACATCACAGATAATCTTTTTACTTCCAGGAGGTCAAAATCAAGTTTACCCATGGCTGCAGTATCCGGATATCCTTTTTTGTAATTATCCAGTGTTTTTTGCCAGCCGTATGTAACACCACTCTTGCCGATAAACATCAGCGAATCGCTTTGCCAGTAGGTTTGCATAAACTTTTCCTTATCACCTGTATTCCATGCTTGTCGCTGCTCTTCAATAAGTGTGCGGATGGTTTGTTCATCCTTATTCTGAGCAGAAGCAGAAGTAAATGATAACAGGAAAATCAATAAAAAGGAAAGAATCTTTCTCATGCAATTTAGTTTGAACTATAAATATAAATAATCCAAAACTAATTAACGGATTAACTGTCTAATGCTTATGATGCGGAGAAGAACATTTGCTTCTATGGCAAAGCCGGTAATTATAAAAATGGGCACTAATGATAAGAAGAACGGCAATTATCAAAAAAGGAATTTCGTACTGAACAAAAAACTGTTTTAGTACAAGGAAGACAAAACCAAAACTGAAAATTAAAACCGGAACCAGGGAACGGTGGTGTTTTATATAGCCATGAAAAAGCGAATAAGAGCCTACTGCAAATGCCAGTGCAATCATACCCCACTCAAAAACTAAATT
>JAOAUI010000098.1 GCA_030157685.1 Ferruginibacter sp.
CAAGCAATTTAAATACGCCCGATAATGATGCCATGTTTTGGGGAAGTATGATTCCCTTTACCTCTCCTATTGTAATGATGGGCAGAATTTCCACATCGCCTCCCTGGTGGCAACTGGCTTTGTCGATGGCATTGCTGATTGGCGGCTTTTTATTTACAACCTGGATGGCAGGAAAAATTTACCGCACAGGTATTTTAATGTATGGCAAAAAAGCAAGCTGGAAAGAAATGCTTAAATGGACTTTCAGGAAATAATCAGTGATACATTATTTTACCGGTTCCTGTTGTGGAACCAGTAAAGGTTCTTTTGGTTTGGAAGCTTTTTCGATGGCTTTATTCAGTTCATCAGCCATATATTTATTGATAACTTTCCAGCTAACCAGGAAAATACCGATGACCAGGCCCAAAAATACGCCCATGATGATATAGGTGAATGTTGATTTTTGAACGCTGTCAAAAGGCCATTCCGGTTTATCCAGAATTTCAATGATGGGGGTTTCTTTCTGCAACCTGTACGCAGCCGATTCCCGGTTGTTTACCGCATAATAATATTGCGACTGAACAGTTGCTTTATCCTGGGCCAGGTTAATTTTTGGCAGATTATATCTTTTTAAACCTTCGTTGGTAAAAAAAGTACTTTCATCCAGGGCAATAGCACGTTTGTCCAGTTGATTCAAAACCTGTAATAAAGAATCGGCTTTTTTAACTGCAAATTCAAAATCAATCTGGGCCTTTTTCTTTTTCAGATCAATATAAAATTCTGAAAGTTTATCAATGTATATATAACTCACTTCCCTTACCAGTTCCGGACTGCTGTTGATAAAGTAAAGTTCCAGTATACCTGTTTTATTGATCTTGGCTGTAAATGCACCCTTCAATAAATTACTGGCGATATTTATCTGCGACAGGCTGTCTTTGGGAGGATCGATAGCAGTGTTCTGCATAAAACCTGTATGCCTGTTATTCTCCTCAATCAAAAGTTCAGATACCGATTTATTTTTCATGGATGGTATCCTAACCATGGCAACGGCTTCCCTGGTACGGCGGCTGTTGGCCAGCTCAACAATATTTATAGATGCATCGCCGGTAAATGATTTTGTTCCTTCACCAAGGCCTAAAAGACTGCTGATGGTATTGCCTGGGCTGGCATCGGCTGTACCGTTTAATGGAAAAACTGTGGATTTTGCTGTATACACCAATACACTTTGTTTTGCCATGTAATAGAAGAACCCACCGAAACCTGCAGCAATAATAGCAATAAGCCAACTGTATTTTTTAAGCCGGTTAATAAGCTGTTTTATAAGTTCTATACTGTTCATGGCGAAACGGGTGTTTTAAAAAATTTACCTCAATAAATTAACAAGATAGGCCGCAAGGGCAACAGGAATAGCTGATACCACAACCTGCAAAAGGGTATCTGTAATTTCTGCACCTTCGGGCCTCGATGGAACCGTTACAGTAGACCCTTCTTTTACCTTTGGATAAAAATGCATGAAGAAAAGGTTTTTTGTTCTGCGGCTCTTTCCGTTTGCATACGTTACATAAATTCTTTTTCGCCATGGCCTTATACCAAAACCGCCGGCTTTATCAATATAATAGCCAACACTGGTATGTTCTTTATCAAAAGTTAATTTCAACGGCGACTGCACAATACCTTTTACATTTACAAAAGGGTTTATTTCCGGAATGAAGATCACATCCCCTTCCTGCAACACTATATCATACTTGCTGTTTTTATATTTCAGGGCACGATACAGATCAATGCTTACCGGCTCGTTGGCAACATCGGCAATCGTAGTTTTAACCGAATCTAAAACAATACTTCCTATTGAATCAGTTAAAGACGCCACTTTATTGGTTACGTTCTCCCTGAAAAACTGTGTTTTTTTACGATACAAAATTGCTCCCGTCAAATCAGCTTCTTCTCTTACACCTCCTGCTCTTTCAATATAAGATGATATCCTTTCAGATTTACTTAATCTTGGATAAGGGCCGGAATATTTAACCATTCCGTTTATTAAAATCAATTGCTGCAATTCAAATGTAGGGTTCTTACGCACATACACCTGGTCATAAGGCCTTAATTCTATTTTAGCCGATACACTGTCCAGATCCAGATTGGGTGAAATTTTTAAAGTGCGTAAAATTGTACGGGTTGGTTGTTGCATACCCTTGGCAGAGTCTACATCAACAACACTGGATATTTCTATTCTTCCATATTCTGCCGATTGTTTTAAACCACCGGATAAATACAACAGATCCTGTAAAGTCATACCGCCATACCTGTTTACTTTACCTTCTTTTCTTACTTCACCAAAAATTTCAACATATTGTTTATCGGCAAACTGATTGGTATTAAACAAGAGCACCTGGTCATTGGCAAATAATTCTACATTATAAATGCTGGCAGTATCATTAGTGGTTATAGCGCTCAGGTTTACTTCTACCCTGCTGGCTTTAATATTGGTACTATCGCCACCGCCACGAAAAATATAGGCACGGGGTAAATACGTATTACGGGTAATGCCACCGGCACGGTTTATCAAATCAAATAATTTATCACCTTTTCTGGCTTCATATTGTCCGGGGTACGAAATTTCACCCTTCATATCAATTTTATTAAAGAGCCCGGGGTTTACCGCAATTACTTTTACTATATCTCCATCCACCAATGAATAATCTTCATTTTTTAAACGTGTATCATTTGTAGGATTTATAATGGCTGTTGCATTTACATCCTGTATCACCTGTTTTTCCAGTTCGGTACGAAAAACTTTTACGCCACTCGAAAATGCATCCCGTTCCAATCCTCCGGAATATTTCAGCAGGGCCTTCAAACCCTCATCTTTTTTCAGCTGGTAATACATCGGGCGTTTAAATTTACCTTCTGCTTTTACTTTTTTCTCTACGGTTTGCAAAATCACAAAATCGTTATTATCCAGGTAAATATGTTTTCCAAAATCGCCGGTGGTTAAATATTTATAAACATCCAGTTCGTCAATAATTCTTCCGTTTCTTTTTATCTGTATTTCACGCAGATTGGCTAAGTTGGTTGGGCCACCAGCCAGGGCAATTACATTAAATGCATTGGTAAATGCCGAAACCGTAACCGGACCCTGGTTTTTAACTTCGCCGGCTACATTTACTGAAATGGTACGTGGCTGGCCAATGGAAACAGAAATATTGGTTGTAGGTGGTACAAAGGCTTTAAACCGCCTGGTTAATAAAGACCTTACGTTTTCAAAAGTGAGACCCTGCAGGTATATTTTACCAATACTGGTTGGAAAAATTGAACCATCCCTTGCAACTGTATAATCCAGCGTTGCTTCGGCTCCATTCCAGAGCGAAACAATGATCTGGTCGTAAACACCAATGGGGTAATCAAGCGGCGGAGTTGATAATTCGGTAAGAGAAGCAACAATACCAGTGCGGAAGAGATTCATACCATACGTATCTTCAGTTGGGTTTAAAGACTGAGGTGTTTTTTCTTTTACAAGGCTGTCCTTTTCAATACGGTCTTTCAGTTTTTTGTTAGCGTCTTCACCTGTTTTTTTTGATTCCCCGTTTTTATCTTTTAACATGTTATACAAATCAGCTGGTGCCAGTTGTGATTTTGGCAGTTCAGGCACATCCGGGCTGCTTGGATCCTTGGGATTTTGAGCATTTGCCGTATCAACAAAAAAGAAGAAAAGTATACTGAAAATTAAAACCGTTCTTTTAAATCCTGTATAAACTTGCCCTGGGTTTAGTAACATGTGTTTGGGGGTTGATTTATTAATTTTTAATCCCGATACCCATCGGGACGCAAATATATATATTATTTTACCGGCTGCTTTAATGCTGCTTCATATTCTTTATACATCTCCTGCACAATTTCTGCAGCCGGTTTTATGTTTTTTATGATGGCACTCACCTGCCCTATCTCCAGTTCTCCTTCTTCCAGGTTTCCTTCAAACATACCAAGTTTGGCTCTGCCTCTTCCTAATAATTTTTGAAGTTCATCAACTGATGCACAATTATTTTCGGCCTGCTGTATACGGTTAAAAAAATCATTCTTCAGTAATCTTACCGGTGTTAATTGTTTCAATGATAAATGTGTATCTCCTTCGCCGGAACTGATAACCAGGTTTTTAAAATTCTCATGAGACGAAGCTTCGTTACTTGCCACAAACCTGCTGCCCACCTGCACACCATCTGCTCCCAATACCATAGCAGCCAGCATTTGCCTGCCGGTTGCAATACCACCTGCCGCCAGCACCGGAATAGTTACGGCGGCACAAACAGCCGGAATCAGTACCATCGTGGTTGTTTCTTCTCTTCCATTATGCCCGCCGGCTTCAAAGCCTTCGGCAACAACTGCATCACAGCCGGCATCCTGTGCCTTAAGTGCAAATTTGCTGCTGCTAACTACATGTACAACGGTTATGCCGTGTTGTTTTAATGTTGATGTCCAGGTTTTTGAATTTCCTGCTGATGTAAATACAATGGGTACTTTTTCTTCAATAATAATTTGAATATGCTTATCAATATCGGGATATAGCAGCGGCACATTTACACCAAAAGGCTTTTGTGTTGCCGCCTTACATTGCTGAATATGGGCTCTTAAAACTTCGGGATACATACTGCCGCTGCCAATAATACCTAATGCACCTGCATTGCTTACTGCACTGGCAAGGCGCCAGCCGCTGGCCCATATCATACCTGCCTGTACAATGGGATATTCTATATTAAACAGTTTTGTTATCCGGTTTTGCATAATTACTCATATAGCATTTTCAAATATCAGTTAAAATTACTTAACGAACAGAAAGTACTTTGAAACGCAAAGTAAATGATTTTATTTTATAAACCCCAAAAAAAGGGGCTTAAAACCCGAAATAGTATTATAAGACCGGGTATTGCCAGGTGCAAATACTTGCAGGTGTTGATTATTATTTTTAAGTTTGAAGGAACTAAAACTACTTATTATGGAATTTGGACACATGGCACTTAGTGCATTAGCCGCAGCATTATCTACATTTCTTGTTGGTTTTATCTGGTATCATCCAAAAGTATTTGGCACTGCCTGGATGAAGGCCGAAGGATTAACAGAAGAACAGCTTAAAAAGGGCAATATGGCCAAAATTTTTGGGTTTTCATTTGTATTTGCCTTCATTGCAGGTTTTATGATTGTTCATCCTGTAGTTATACACCAGTTTGGAGCCTTGGGCATGACAGGTGGCGATCCTGAACTTGCTAAACCATCTTATGCTGCATTTATGGCCGATTATGGAAGTGCTTTCAGAACATTTAAACATGGTGCACTGCATGGCACTTTATTAGGTGTAGGACTTGTTCTTCCGGTAATTGCCATCAATGGCCTGTATAGTCACAAACCATGGAAATTAATTTTCATTACTTCGGGTTATTGGGTTGTTACTCTCGCTATTATGGGCGGTATCATCTGCGGTTGGAGCGAAACCGGATTTCATTTTAGTTAAATACAACTCTTTATAAAATATAAAAAGGTGGTCCTGATTTTATCGGGACCACCTTTTTTATTATTGAAATATTTTTTATTTGCTGTTACCCCCAAGGTCAATGGCTGTATTATCGCCAATATTCAAATTCCGGCTTTCTCCTTTTACTTCTGCATCGCTGCCTATAAGCGAATCGTTTAAAACAACTTCGTATAAATTAGAGTAAGATCCGATTATGGAATCTTTCATAATAGTATAATTTATGGAAGTATTCTCTCCGATTGTTACATTGGGGCCAATAACAGAATTCTTTATGTCGCAGCCTTCGCCAATTGAAACCGGTGGTATGATAACCGTATTTTCAAAGTCATGCTCTTCACTTACATTACCCCCGAATTTTTTGAGCAAAGTTGCATTAGACACCAGCAGTGTTTCTTTCTTACCGCAATCAAACCAGTTGGTTACTTTAAACGCTTTAAAAGTAGCACCCCGCTGCATCATACACTCCAGCGCCTCGGTTAAACTGAATTCCTCATACCCTTTGGTATCTGTTCCCATCAGGTTTTCGAGGCACGAAAACATAAAGCCTGTTTCCTTTATTTTATAAACCCCCACCAGCGCCATATTGCTTTTTGGAATAGATGGTTTTTCAACTACTCGGCTTACAGATCCGTCTTCTTCAATTTCGGCAACTCCAAAATCCCTTGGATCATCTACTTTTTTTATGCCCAGCATGGATACCGGCGAATCAATGATTTCCTTTACATTGTAATCAGCAATCGTATCTCCCAAAACAATCATCACTTCATCGGTACCAACTATTTCACGGGTAAGGTTGATGGCGTGGCCAATCCCAAAACGCTCATTCTGCTGCACAAAATGACAATTTAAGTCAGGGTATTT
>JAOAUI010000099.1 GCA_030157685.1 Ferruginibacter sp.
GATAGTTGATAGTTGATAGTTGATAGTTGATAGTTGATAGTTGATAGTTGATAGTCATCTGCTTGATGTTGCAAAGGTAATTCATCATTCATAACTCATCATTCATAATTTTATTTTACCCCTAACCTTGTCAACGCATCTTTGGCTTCAACATAATCCGGGGCATACAATAATGCTGTTTTATATTCTTCTATGGCATCATTAGGTTTGTTTAGCTTTTCCATACAGCGGCCAAGCCAGTAATAACCTTCATCAAAATTATTCTGGAGTGTTACGGCTTTATCTAAAACAGTAACAGCATCTTCGTATTTACCCATATCGTATAAAGCAATTCCTTTTTCACGATAGGCAAACATGTGCCGGTTATCAATGTTCAGGCATTTGTCAAAAAAGTCAATGGCAGTTTTTTTATTACCAGTGTAATTATAGTAAAGTCCTTTAATAAAAAGTGCTTCCTTTTCTGTTTCGGGCTGCTTTGTTTTTATCAAAGCATCGGCAATCAGGAGCGCTCTTGCATTTTTTATTTGTGCATACAAAGAGCCCAGCAAAATTAAGTATCGTGGGGAAGGATTTAGTTTTAATGCATTTTCAAATGCTGCGATAGCATTCATTGTGTCTTCATTTTCAAAATGCAAAGTTGCTTTTATGTCCCACAGGCGTGGATTTAAACTGTCTTTAATCAAAGCATCATTTGTGGTTGCAATGGCTTTATCGTAATTGGCACTATCCCGGTAAAGCTGTATGAGTTCTTCTTTCAGTAAAAGCAATTCAGGAAATTTTAAAACAGAGTCTTTTAAAATTTTTTCACGGGCAGAAGCAGATTCAGAGCCCGTTTCGCTGTTCTGTTTTGCATGATCCTGATTATTGCATGATATGATTATCATCAGTAAAGACAGGCATGTAAGTATTAATTTCATCATGATGCAAAAATAAGCACTGCATCCTACAGGCAGATGACAATTCTCTGACAATTTAAAATTTAACATAATTTACTTTTGTGATGAAAATATAAAACAAATGAAAAAAATATTTTTTGTTACTGTATCAATAGCAGCTTTTGCTTTCCTGCTTTCTTTTAAAATTAGTACAGCAGATACAACAATCAAGGTAAATAATGACAGCCTTTTATATGTTGGCGAAAAACATTTTGCCAATATGCAACAGTTGACTTTTGGTGGCGATAATGCAGAAGCTTATTTCAGCTTTGATGGAAAGTATATTATTTTTCAAAAAACAAATCCGAAAGAAGGTATTAACTGCGACCAGATTTATGTAGGTAAAGTACCTGGCCCCGGCGAAAAATTTGAATACAAAAGAATCAGCAACGGTAAAGGAAGAACTACCTGCGGTGCTTTTTTAAAAGACGGTAAGCATGTGGTTTTTGCATCTACGCATTTAGATGCCGACAACTGCCCCCTAACACCAGACAGGGCAAAATATGGTAATAAATACATTTGGCCGCTGTACAGCAGTTATGATATTTTTATGGCCGATCTCGATGGTAATATTGTAAAGCAATTAACCAACAGTAAAGGGTACGATGCTGAAGCTACCATATCTCCCGATGGGAAGCAAATGTTGTACACCAGCACCAAAGACGGTGATATTGATTTGTATATAATGAACCTGAAAACAGGTAAGGAGAAAAGAATTACCAACGCACTTGGTTATGATGGTGGCGCATGGTTTAGCCCGGATGGAACCAAAATTATATGGCGTGCCAGCAGGCCAAAAACCGAAGCAGAAGTAAAAGAATATAAAGATTTGCTTGCTGAAAATCTGGTAGCACCAACCAATATGGAAGTGTATACCGCTAATGTAGATGGCAGTAATATAAAGCAGGTAACCAGTTTTGGCAATGCTAATTGGGCTCCGGCTTTTATGCCCGATAATAAGAGAATCATTTTTGCAAGTAACCATCAGAGCAAAAGAGGTTTCCCGTTCAACCTGTTTATTATAAATGAAGATGGCAGCAACCTGCAGAAAATATCAGCAGAAAAATCATTTGATGCTTTTCCGATGTTCAGTCCTGATGGAAAGAAGATCATTTTCTGCAGCAATCGCAACAATGGCGGCACCAGGGATACCAATATTTTTATAGCTGATTGGGTGGAGTAGAGGTTGGTTAAGAGGTTGAAAAGTTAACAGAGTTGATAAAGGTATGAACCTTATCAACTTTTCAACTTGGTCAACTCCTTTTACTTATTCATCCGTGAAAATATCTTGCTCACAATTTTCCATTCTCCATTTATTTTAAGCAAATTCATGTAATCGTATAGAATTACTTTGTCTGTCTCAATCTTTATTTTTCCGTTGGCGGCAGTACCTTCTACGTTCACCGAAACAATTTCAATCTTTCTTTCTGATTTAGTGGTATTGGCTTTTGCCCTTGCAATAAAATCGGCAATAGGCACATCTTTAAATTCTCCTGTAGCAGCATCAATGTATTTCATGGTGGCAGAAGGGTGAAAGGCTTTTTCCATGCGGTTGCCATCACCGCTCATATACTCCTGCAGGCAGGCTCTTACAGCAGCTTCATCGTTTGTTGTTTGTGCAAAACTGTTTTGTAATGTAGCCACGGCAAATAGTACGGCAAGTAAAAAAATCATCTTTTTCATAAAATAAGTTTTAGATAAATCTATTGAAAAAAGCAAATGGCTTTTTATTAAATTTTACAAACGGTTAATTTTGCTGTTCAGGTAAAAAATCACTTTTTTCCCAGTTCAATCACCTCGCAGTCTTTCATTTCTTTTCCATCAATAGCAAAGCGGATGATGGTTCTCATATTATGCCAGCCCTGTTTACCGGCAGCGCCGGGATTCATGTGCAGGCAATTCAGTTTATCATCGTACATAATTTTTAAGATATGTGAGTGGCCGCTGATAAAGAGTTGTGGTTTGTGAATAAGTATTTCTTTTTTTGTTTCGGGATTATATTTAGGGGGGTAGCCACCAATATGCCGCATCATTACTTTTACGCCTTCGCATATAAATACCAGTTGTTCAGGAAATTCTTTCCGGATGTCCTGCCCGTCTATATTTCCGTAGACACCTTTAATTATCTTTTGCTGCCTTATTTTATCTGCAATCTCTATTGTTCCAAAATCCCCCACATGCCAAACCTCATCACAACTTTTAAAATGTGTAAAGATGGTTTCATCCAGGTAATGATGGGTATCAGCAATTAATCCAATTCTTGTCAAGTTTTGTATATTTATTATGTGTAAATTTACAGTACAAATTTAACGAATGCCTTTTCACCGCAACTTTACTTACTATATTGATAAACGCTGCTGGAAATACTATTTTCTGCTTGCTTCACTTGCTCTTTGCGTCAATTAAAAATGATCATGTCCGATGAATTTTTAATTTTCACTTTTTAATTTTTAATTATTATGTCTCACTATTTTACGCTTGGAAATATTCCACATAAACGCCACACACAGTTTCGTAAGCCTGATGGCAGTTTATATGCCGAACAATTGTTTTCTACTGAAGGGTTTTCAGATGATTATGCACTGCTATATCATTGTTATGCACCAACCATGATCACCAAAACGGATGATCCTATTGATGTTTCACCAAAGGTAGCCGAAGAAAAAATGCTGAAGCACCGCAGCTTTGAAGGCTTTAAAGTGAAGCCAGAGGCTGATTACCTGCAAAGCCGCAAAGCGGTGTTGGTAAACAGCGATTGTCATATTGTGCTGGCTGCTCCGCAAAAAAGCATGACAGACTATTTTTATAAAAATGCCGATGCAGATGAAATGATATTTGTACACGAAGGAACCGGTACAGTTAAAACACAGTATGGCGAACTGCCATTCAGCTACGGTGATTATATTGTATTACCAAGAGGAACTATTTACCAGATAGAATTCAATGATGATAAGAACCGTCTTTTTATTGTTGAATCTTTTTCCCCACTGCGGTTTCCCAAGCGTTACATGAGCCGGTTTGGCCAGTTGATGGAGCACAGCCCTTTTTGCGAAAGAGATATCCGTACACCACAAAACCTGCAAACCATTGATGAAAAAGGAGATTTTCTTATCAAAACAAAAAAGAAAGGCATTCTGTACGGTTTACATTATGGCACACATCCTTTTGATGTTGTAGGTTGGGATGGCTGCTGTTATCCCTATATCTTTTCTATCCACGATTTTGAACCAATTACCGGTAGGGTACACCAGCCACCGCCCGTGCATCAGACTTTTGAGACCAATGCCTTTGTGGTTTGCTCTTTTGTACCCAGACTGTACGATTATCATCCCGATGCCATTCCGGCCCCTTACAACCACAGTAATATTGACAGCGACGAGGTATTATATTATGTTGCCGGTGAGTTCATGAGTCGTAAGCATGTAACACAGGGTATGATCACGTTGCATCCTGCAGGCATACCCCACGGGCCTCACCCTGGTGCTGTGGAAAAAAGTATTGGCGCTAAAGAAACAGCTGAACTGGCCGTAATGGTGGATACTTTCCGGCCACTTCAAATAACCGTTGATGGATTGGCGATAGAAAATGATGGGTATGTAATGAGTTGGGCAGAGTAGGAACACGCCTTCTGGCATGTTCCTACCACAATCGGGTATTTTTTTTCTAAATAATTCGCAGCATCTTTATGCTACACTAAATTTATTTTATCATGTCAACTTATTATCCCCTAAAAGCTGGTAACAGCTGGACTTACAAAACAAACGATGGCAGCACATTTACCAATAAGGTAGAATCTGAAGATAATGGCGTGTTCAGCATGTCTAATTCAACAGTAGCAAATCTTACACAGGTAAAGAAAGACGGCAGTACTTTTTATACCGATAGTTATGAAGCAGGCAATATGCAACCATTTTTAAAAGATGATGCTGCGGCAGGCGATGCCTGGGAAATTAAATACAAAGCCAACACCATCGACAGCGTGTTGAACGTAGTGGTTAAATCAACCGGTGGTACAAAAGATGTAGAGGGTAAATCCTATACAGATGTGATGGAAATGGAAGGGGTAATGAGCTTTATTGTTAACGGCAGCGTTTTTAATGCCGGCACAAAATACCAGTGGTACTACGCAAAAGATACAGGCCTTATTTTAACCACTTCAACACTTGGCGATAATATGCCATTAATAAATTGTACTATTTAAGGCTGGTTATTTTTTATTACAAAATCTGTCTTATATTTAAAGCACAAAATCAAATGCTATATGATACAATTCAATGAAATTAAAGTAGGCGATTACCTGATAGCTGATAACGATGGCGACAAAAAGCAGGGTGAGGTAACCAACCTGAACGGCAACGAGAAACAGGTTTGCGTAGATACCGGAGCCCAGGAGTTTTGGTATGAAACCAATCAACTAAGCGCTATACCACTGGATGATGACCAACTGACCAAACTGAAGTTTCACAAGCTGGAAAATGAAGATGGAACAGTTAAATATATGAAAGGGGCTTTTCGTATGATGTTACCTGCAAAGGATGATTTTTCGAAATTTGAGATCTGGTACCGTGATGAGCATCGCAAGATTATGCAGCCTATCCATTTACACCAGCTTCAAAATCATTTTTATGATATGACCAAGGTTCATTTGAATGATGAATCTTTTGACTAATAAGTAAAGAATTTAAAAAATGCCTCAGACAGACAGATGTTTGAGGCATTTTTATATAAGATGCTGTAAATGATTTAGAAATGTCGGTTTTGCAATTTTAATATTTTGGGCAGGTCTTTTTCAAAAATCCCCGTTTTTGAAGGCCTAAAAGGCAATAAAACTCCACATTGCCCCTTTTTTTGTGGAAAAACCAGGGAATTGTTGGTAATTCAATTCCTTTTTTGCCATTAATTAAATAATAACTCCTATCTTTGCGCTCCAAAAATTATGGCTAAACAGGCACTTATTAAACAAGATGGAGTAATAATTGAAGCGTTGAGCAATGCTATGTTTAAGGTTAAATTAGAGAATGATCATGAGATTTTAGCCACAATTTCCGGAAAAATGAGGATGCACTATATCCGTATTTTACCGGGCGATAAAGTGGGTGTGGAAATGAGTCCTTATGACTTAACAAGAGGCAGAATCATTTTCCGCTACAAGTAAAGAAGAATTATTTAGTAATACAATAAAAACAAAGAACCATGAAGGTTAGAGCTTCAATTAAAAAGCGCAGTGCAGATTGCAAGATCGTTAGAAGAAAAGGCAGACTGTATGTGATCAACAAAAAGAATCCTCGTTTTAAACAAAAGCAAGGATAATTAAAACTCAAGTCTAAAATCAAAATCTAAAATAAATTATGGCTCGTATTGCCGGTATAGATTTACCAAAAAACAAAAGAGGCGAAGTTGGC
>JAOAUI010000100.1 GCA_030157685.1 Ferruginibacter sp.
TGCGGATATTTTTCTGTTTCTGCAATACGTATCTGGGTTTTGTGGTTCTGTTCCAGAATTTCACCCAAGGTATTTTTCAGATCATCATTTTCAAAAATAACATGCACATTTTTAAATTTATGATTGTATTGCGTCATAGTGGTATAATGCAACTGCAGTTTTTTCATTCCAAATTCAGGCAGGTCATTTTGTGTTAGTACTTCGGTAATTTCCCTGCACCTGTCAGTTCTGAAATTAAAACAAATCACTGCATCGCCTTCCTGAATTTTGACGTTTGGTAATGTTTTATTGATGATGGGTTTGATAAACTCATCAGTAACGCCGGCTTCATAAGATCTTTTAACAGCAGCTAAAATGTCATCCGTATTTTCTCCAGTGCCATTTACCAGGGCATCATAGGCAAGTTTTACCCTTTCCCAACGTTTATCACGGTCCATAGCATAATAGCGGCCGCAAATGCTTGCAATTTTTCCAACGGCTTCATCAAGATGATTTTGCAGATTGGTTAAAAATCCAAGCCCGCTTTTTGGGTCGGTGTCTCTTCCATCGGTGAAAGCATGAATGAGTACATTTGTCAATCCTTCAGCTTTACAAATACTGGTTATTGCTTTAACATGGTTTAAATGCGAATGCACACCACCATCGCTTACCAAACCAACCAGGTGCAGCGGCTTTTCATTTTCTTTAGCATAGCGAATGGCTTTAAGCAGCGATTCGTTTTTAGCAAACTCACCGGTTTTAATGGCCACATTTATCCGTTGTAATTCCTGGTAAACAATACGGCCGGCGCCTAAATTCAAATGCCCTACTTCACTGTTGCCCATTTGCCCTTCGGGCAGGCCAACATCTTCGCCGCAGGTAACCAATGTTGTATTGGGATATTTTGCATACAATGAACTTACAAAAGGGGTTTTGGCATGTTGAATAGCATCGCTTTTTTCAACTTTGCCCAATCCCCAGCCATCCATAATAATGAGTATAACTTTTTTGTCTTCCATCCGATAAAACTAAAATATTTGCAGCTAATTTTGGCTGATTATTGTCATTTGGGTATAAATAGCGTCAAAACGGGTTACTTTTATGAAGGCTTGGCACGTTTTTAGTGAAATGATAGCTGTTTAAACTTGCATACTATGAAACGTTTTTTTACTTTATTAACCGTTGGCGCTCTTTTAAGTTCTTTTACTTTTTTTTCAAGTATTGAAGAAGTGATAACTGCCTTGAAAGCCGGTAATGCGACAGAGATAGCCCGTTTTTTTGACAATACTGTGGAGATAAATATGCCGGATAAATCGAACAGTTACAGTAAAAGCCAGGGAGAACTGGTGTTGAGAGATTTCTTCAGCACAAATGTTGTAAAAAGTTTTACAGTAAATCATAAGGGCGAAAATGCCGGTTCGCAATTTTGCATTGGCACACTGGTAACCAAAAGTGGCGCTTACCGAACAACAGTTTTTATGAAACTGAAAGGCGATAAACAACTGTTGCAGACTATAACTTTCGAAAGGCAATAGCATCTACATAAAATTAAAAATGCAAACCCCGGATTTTTTCGGGGTTTTGTTTTTCTGTTCTTCCGTAGCTTTGTTGCTATGGATTATAACAACCAACTGAACTTACTCATAAAAAATGCGCTTGCTGAGGATATTGGCGATGGCGACCATTCCACCCTTTCATCTATTGACGCAACTGCACAAGGCAAAGCCGTTTTAAAAATTAAGGAAGACGGAATACTTGCTGGTATGGAAGTGGCTGAAAAAATTTTCAGGTACATGCAGCCGGATATTGTTTTCACTGCGTTTAAAAAAGACGGCGAAGCCATGCAACACGGCGAAACTGCCTTTGAAGTAATGGCCCGTGTACATACTATTTTGCAATGCGAAAGGCTGGTTTTAAATTGTATGCAGCGCATGAGCGGCATCGCAACACTAACGAAAATCTATACTGAAAAGCTACAACCTTATAAAACCCGCTTACTGGATACAAGAAAGACCACGCCTAACTTCCGGCTGTTGGAAAAAGAAGCGGTGAAGATTGGAGGAGGCGTTAATCACCGCTTTGGTTTGTATGATATGATCATGCTGAAAGACAACCATATTGATTATTGCGGTGGTATTGAAAAAGCGATCAACAAGGCTTATGATTATGTTCAGACTAAAAAGCCAGGATTAAAGATTGAAGTGGAGACAAGAAATGTCGACGATATAAAAAAAGTGATGCAGACAGGAAAAATAAACCGCATCATGCTCGACAATTTTAAGCCCGAACAAATTACCGAAGCATTAAAAATTATTGATGGTAAATATGAAACAGAAGCAAGTGGCGGAATTAATTTAAACAATATTGAAGCCTATGCTGCAACCGGTGTTGATTATATCAGCAGCGGTGCCATTATTCACCAGGCAAGAAGCCTGGACCTGAGTTTGAAAGCCGTCATCATCTGAAAATAAAGATCATGTCTAAGAAAAAAATACAATCGCCGGGCGGCCTGGTTTACTCAACCGATCCCAACTTTAAGCTGCCAGATGAAAATTTTGAAGAGCAGGAAATCATTGCCCCATCTGAACAAAAATTAAAAATACGGCTTGATACCAAACACAGGGCCGGCAAAGCTGTTACCCTGGTTGAAGGGTTTATTGGCACTACTGCCGATATGGAAGACTTGGGTAAAAAACTAAAATCCTTATGTGGTACCGGCGGCTCGGTTAAAGATGGCGAAATAATTGTACAGGGCGATAACCGGGAAAAGATTTTGCAATGGTTGCAGAAGAATGGATACAAATCTTCTAAAAAAATATAAAGCTTCAGGTGATTATTTTTCAACGTTATCAGCAATGCTCAAAGCACCACTCGGACATTTTTTTACCTGGTCAATGATCTGCTGAGTTTCTGCCTTGCTCATATCGATCCATGGTTTACGGTGTGGGTTAAAAACCTCTCCCAGGCCTTTAACGCAAATGCCCGAATGGATACAGATATCCGGTTTCCAGTTGATGGTTATTTCTCCGTTGCTGTAATGAAGTGTTTGTATGGGCATATGATGTAATTTAACAGTAAAGCGTTGTGTAATTTACAATAAAAAGCGTTTTTTATGCATACTTTTACAAAAACCTAAGGCATGATCTCAAAAATATCTGAGGGCATTACCATCAGTGTGGAAACATACTATCAGCCTGAATACAGTAACCCTGTTAACAGTGAGTTTATGTTTGCTTACCGCATAACCATTGAAAACAACAATGCATTTCCGGTACAGCTTTTACGCAGGCATTGGTACATATACGACAGCAATGGCAGCATGCGTGAGGTTGAGGGTGAGGGCGTTGTGGGTATTCAGCCACAAATTAATCCCGGAGAATCTTATCAATATATAAGCGGTTGCAACCTGCGCTCAGAGATAGGTAAGATGAGCGGTACCTACCTTATGGAAAACATTAATAACAAAAAATCATTCGATGCAGTTATTCCTGCATTTGATATGTGTGCCCCATTTAAACTCAACTGATTTAACCTTTTTCGTTGGTGTTTTTAACCTATCTTTAAGCGTTCAAAAACAAGTAATCCAGCAATAATTAAAAATTTATTTTCAACAAATTTATTTGAAAACTGTTAATGAACTGATGTTCTGATAAAACCGTAAATATCTACCATGGCAAAAATTACATTTTCAAACAGTAACAACGATTTTTATCAAAGTGTAAAAGCTTCTGTAGAGGCTTACTTTACCGAAAATAAAATTAAAAAAACCGGCGATTGGCGTCTGTTTTCAAAAACCATCATTCTGGTTACAACTGCACTTACAATGTATGGTTTATTAATGCTTGCCCCATTAGCCAACTGGCAGGCATTATTATGCTGTGTGATATTAGGAGTGGCTTTAGCATCTATAGGTTTTAGTGTAATGCACGATGCCAATCATGGCAGCTATTCAACCAAAACAAAACTGAATGATTTTTTAGGATTGAGTTTAAATGCCATGGGTGCAAGCTCTTATTTCTGGAAACAAAAGCACAACATCATTCACCATACCTATACCAATGTTGATGGCATTGATGATGATATTGCCAAAAGCCCCATCATCCGTCATTGCGAATCGCAAAAATGGGTTCCTGCACACAAGATTCAGTATTTATATCTTTTACCGGTTTATTCGCTGTCAACTATTTTCTGGATATATATCATGGATTTTACAAAATATTTTTCACGTAAAATATTTACAACCGATGCCTGGAAGATGAGTGCCAAAAACCATATTATTTTTTGGGCAACCAAAATTCTGTATGCTACTTTTTATATAGTACTGCCCATTATGGTTTGGGGTTTTGGTCCATGGCTGCTTGGATATTTTGTTTTGAATGCAGTAATGGGTTTGATCTTATCCCTTGTGTTTCAACTGGCGCATGTGGTTGAGAACACCGAGTTTGAGCATGTTGCTTTAGATGCAACCAAACACGTTGAAACCGCCTGGGCCGAGTTTCAGATGAGGACCACAGCTAATTTTGCCATGGGCAATAAAGTAATTTCCTGGTTTGTTGGGGGATTGAATTACCAGATAGAGCATCATCTTTTCCCACGTATAAGCCATGTACACTATCCGGCTGTAAGTAAAATTGTTATGGAAAAAGCGAAAGAGTTTAATCTGCCATACAATAAATACGATACCATGTCTGAAGCTGTTGCTTCACACTTCAGGGTAATGAAACAATTAGGTAAAAAACCTGAGCAGATGATGCACCAGGTGCAGGCTGCTTAATAAATTACGGTTTGTATTTTGCCTGCTGAAAGATCAGTTCAGCATCTGTTTCCATTAATTTTTGCAAACTATATTCGGGGTTCTTTCCCATGAATTTTTTTACTATCTGCCATCCGGCAAAGCTACCGATATTACCCGGCGATCCTTCTCCCAGTTCCTGTGTTTTAGGCCCTTCGCCAATATAATTTTTGATGATATTATTATCAATGGTTTGTAAAAAATTATTTTGTGCAAACAGATCCCAAACAGCCGCTTCATGTTCGTACACAGCTTTTAACTGTTCTTTGGTGTAACCAATTAATTTATACTCCTCGGTTTTTGGCAGCAGTTTGCTGAGTGCATACAATCGCTTCCCTTTTTCAACCATTTGTTGTACAAGTGGTTTGTCGTCCATTTTTTCGGGATAGAGATCGTTCATAATATTCTGCATACAATTTACCGGAATATAATCAGGCTCAAAACGGTTGCTGATGTATTCCGGGTAAGTTTCCTGTACCAGTGCCGACCTGTATAAAGAAAAGTTTTTACCCAGGTGATGCTGCAGGCCAATGATAATGGCATCATCCGAAAGTATATCACCATAGCCATCCAATGGGCCGATGTAAGTAATAATCTGTTTGCGTTCTTTATAGGCAGGAAAATAATGTTTAACAAACTGCAATGCCTGCTTTATTTCTTTTTCATATTGATTAAAATCCGTAAAAACTTTTTGGGCACTATCGTATACCGGTTTATAAGCGGTTATAAAACCTGTCACATAATCTGCAGCACTATCTGCGGACCATTTAGGATCTGCATTTAAAATGGTAGATAAATAATTTTCTCCAAAAGATGGGTATTTGGCAAGAAGCTGATCAAAGTTGGTTGTAAAATTTACTGTATCCAGTTTAAAGAGTTCCTGCTCAAAACGCCTGGTGCTCAACTCCACCTTTATACCAGATACATCAGGTGTTTTATCGCTGCTGTTGCAGGAAAATAAAAGTATAGATGCCAGGATCGGAAAAAAATATTTCATAATTTTTAGTTTGGCCACAAAGGGCACTAATTTACTTGAGCAGTGTTTTTACAAATATCTGTCTTTCAGGTGTTTTTTTGTATTTATTCCTGTTAATTCGTCCCGATAATTATCGGGATAAGTGGCTTATTTTTGTATCATGAAAATTTTCCTTGCACAGCAAAACTATCACATTGGCAATTTTGAAAGCAATACGCAAAAAATTATACATGCTATAGAAACAGCAAAGCAGCAGGGAGGTGATCTGATCGTTTTCAGTGAACTGAGTATTTGCGGCTATGCTCCCCGTGATTTCCTGGAGTTTGAAGACTTTATCAATAAAAGTTATGCAGCTATTGACGTAATTAAACAACATGCCGATACCATTGGTGTATTGGTTGGCGCACCTGATCGTAACATGGTAAGAGAAGGGAAGGATTTATTTAACGCTGCATTTTTATTGTACGAAAAAGAAATAAAAGCCATTGCCCATAAAACCTGTTTGCCCAATTATGATGTGTTTGATGAGTACCGGTATTTTGAACCGGCATACAACTGGAGCATCATGGAGTTTAAAGGCAAAA
>JAOAUI010000101.1 GCA_030157685.1 Ferruginibacter sp.
CCCACCACCGGTTAAACTGTTCAAAGGGGTTATCGGCAACATCTGTTTCCAGTAAGCTCTGCATCTGGTAATCCTTTCTTATATCTGCGATAGATTTATTCATCTTCTTTCTCATTTTCAGTTGCAAAATTCAGCTAATTAAGTGAAACAAAAAAGCATCCCGTTATACACAGGATGCTTTTACAAGATTTATTATTATCTGTTAAAATAAGCCGCCGGCTGTCATTCCCATAGCAGCAAATAATATGGCACCTAAAATAGCAGCTACAACAAAGTAAAGTACGATCATTATTAAGAACGCTACGATCATGTAAACCACTTTCTTGTCTTCTGGTGTTTTCTTTAACGGGCCAATGCCTAAATACATCAAATAAATTCCATAAACCCAGGCAGCAATTGAAACAATCCATCCTATTACAGGAATAAAAGACAACAATCCTCCAATATAAGAGGGCGTGCCGGAATAGGCAACCAATTGAGCTGATTTACCCATGTTTTTTTCAGAACCAAAACTGGGGGCCAGCATATCTACAATGATCACCGAAACAAAAAATGCCACAATTGAAGAAATAAATGCTATCACACCGGCAATGATAAAATATTTGAGTCCGAGTACTCCCGCAAATAAAAGCCCTTTCAATAAAGAGCCAACCGCTGCTACAAGAGATAAGGGCAATACATAACCCATAAAGAGAGATTGCGTGGTAGCTGTTTCTCCGTTAATTACGTCCCATTCTGTTTTAGGGGTAATTAAAATGTTTTTTACTCTTTCAATTAAATTCATAAGCTGATAAGTTTTAGAGGAGTAAAATATAAAATAGCAGGCAGCAATGCAAGTGTTTGCTGATTTATTTTAAAACTTCACATCTGCCCCGGCCTTAAATTTCTTTAATAAACTTTTGCACTTCCAGCAGATTGATCCGCTCTTTCAATACCTCCCTTTCCAGCAAACTGTTTTCCAGCCTGCTTTGCAGCTCGCCAATACTGCCGGCAGCCTTTTCTAACTGAAGATTTTGGTGCTGTAAACTGGTTAGTTGAGCCAGAATATCTTTATATTGGCTTTGCAGGTATGCATAATCCTGCACCAGTTCGTTGTACTGCTTATTTAAAAGTGCCATTCCCGTAAGCTCCTGGTGCAGTTCAAATTCCCTTTCTTCAGCGCCTTTTGCTGCCTGTTGCTTTTGGCCAAGCTGGTCCTGAATACTCTCAATTTGGGCCTGTTGCCCGTCTAATTTGCTGCGAAGGGCGGTTGATTCGGCAAGCTCGGTGTTTAAAAACTCAATTTCTTCCTCCCTGGCCGCCAGCATGGCATTGGCATCGGCAAGTTGTATTTGCAGGCTTTCATTGGCCGAAATGATCTTTTTTATCTGTTCTTCTGATAACATAGGTAAAATGGCAAATTTTATACTTTCGGTTCAAATTATAGATTTTGTGGCCTCAAAACAAGAAATACCCCCTTTTTTTGTACCTTATAAACAATAAAGCCCTTCCGG
>JAOAUI010000102.1 GCA_030157685.1 Ferruginibacter sp.
AAACAAATATTCAGTTGGTGGTTGATAGCTTACTTTTTTTGTAATCATGGTCCATACAATTACTGCAAGTTTTCTAGCGGTTGCACTTACGGCAACTGTTCGTCCTTTTTTGTAGGCTATTCTTTTAAAAAAGTCAGACAGGTGTGTGTCTTTTAAATTGCCAATTACATTTGCAGCATTTCTAAAAGCAATTTTCAACCGGTTACTTCCTTTAGGGGTTTTTGAACTAAGCAATTTGCCGCCACTTATTTTGTTATTGGGCGCAAGCCTTAACCATGATGTAAAATGCTTTGCTGTTGGAAATTCTTGAAAGCCATCGGGTCCAACTTCACTCATGATGCTCATAATGGTTGAATGATTAACACCTTCAATTTTCATCAGGTCAACTCCACCAAAATATTGAAACGAGGCTTGGTTTAAATCAATTCCTTTTATTGCATTTTTATTAATGCGTTTATGTGGCTTGTTATCTGTTTTTAGTTTTTTCATTTCAGGATGCGTGTTGATTTGTGTTTTCAAAAACTTGTTGATCTCTACATCGCAAGCATCTGTTTTTTTCTGCAAGAACAAATAGCATTCATATTCTTGTTTCAATCCAAAAAGATAATCAGTGCGATTGTTGCCTTTTAAAGCTTTGGCAATTTCCTCTTTAGATTTTCTGCAATTACCATGTCGGAGTTCAGATAATTTTTCAGCATCAAGATTTCCTTTGCAAATGTCGGCAATGATGGCAAGCCCTGTGAGCCCGCAAATATCGCGCACCACCACGTCTAAACGAAAGTTGAGCAGCTTTAAATATTTCTGCATTTTGTGTGATGCCTCAGCACTCAACTCTATCCAATTGTTTCTTTGGCGACAATAGGTGCGAAGTGTTTCAGTGGTTTCATCAGGCAAAAAACTTCCGGTAAGTAAACCGATGGAATGCAATTTTTGAATCCAGCGCGCATCCTTTACATCTGTTTTTTTGCCTTTAATGTTTTTGGTGAACTTACCATTGCACAACGTAACATCAATGCCATGCTTAACAAGATCAACATACAAATTTTGCCAATAGTTGCCTGTTGATTCCATAGCAACCGAAGTAATGCCACGATTTTTTAAATGCACGCTGATGGCAGTTAAATCATCAGCATACACGCCAAACTCTTTTACATCGGTGAGTTCCTGACCGATGGCAACAAAATGCGATTTGCTGCCAATATCAATGCCGGCACAATGCGAATTGATAATGTCCATTTCCATTTTTTGTTTTTTCATTTTAAATTTTTTTAATGAATTATTTTAAAATGACTCAAAGGGAATGTACTTTTGTTTTGAAATTATTCTGAACGGGGTTCCTCCAAAGGCGGACCACCACTGAAATTATCACCAAGTCCCGACTGCGAATCGGGACTTTTTACATTCCAACCAGAATGACGCACGGGCTTTTTATGCACCAATGCTTACCAGGGTCTTGCAATGAGACAGTTCAAATATAAATGGATTTTTGCT
>JAOAUI010000103.1 GCA_030157685.1 Ferruginibacter sp.
GGTCAATTGTTTTGAAGGAGATAAGATAATATGATGCGCTGCTTTATTTTTCTTTTTGCTGCTATGCTGTCAATTAATCTTAATGCACAGCATTGCCCTTATGATGGCTCACACCTGCTAGCCATTAAGGTAGTAGATAAGAAAGGTAATATGCTTACAGATATAAATACTCCTTTTTACCTGCTGGAAGTAGATAATCCTATGGCCGATTCCTGTACATCTGCCGCAGGCCTGGTTAAAAAGCAGTTTTTAAACAGCGATGCTTTTATGGCAGAAATAGATAGAAGATTTAACCGTAATGGCTACAATAAAGAATTGTATAACCGGTTAAAAGATGCCGGTGTTTTTACAAATGCCAATATGATGCTAACCTTGAACCAGGCAGAAAATACCTGCACATTAATTGGCAAAAGCGAAACGGTTTATACCAACTATATATACCAGCAACGAAAGTTTGTAATTGCTTATACCATTAATGGAAAAGAGATCCGTCACCCATTGCCTGATGGTTTTATCAGTGCATTGTGCACTAATAACAGGGATTTGAAGAATTTTAAAACTGTAAGAATAAGTTTGTAGGTTTATTGCAACACACCCAACTCCTTTCCAATCTTTGTAAAGGCTTCAATAGCTTTATCCAAATGTCGCTGGTTATGTGCTGCACTTAGCTGCACACGAATTCTTGCCTGGCCTTTTGCCACCACCGGAAAGAAGAAACCAATCACATAAATGCCTTCATCTAACAATTTGGCAGCAAAATTTTGTGCCAGCACAGCATCGTACAGCATGATGGGAACAATGGGATGATCGCCGGGCTTGATATCAAAACCGGCTTCGGTCATTTTTGTACGAAAATATTTTGTGTTGTTTTCAAGTGTATCCCTCAGTTCGGTTGTTTCGCTCAGCATATCCAGCACAGCAATGCTTGCACCCACAATGCTTGGCGCTACGGTATTACTGAATAAATAAGGCCGGCTTCTTTGTCTCAGCATTTCAATAATTTCTTTTCGTCCGCTGGTAAAACCGCCACTGGCACCGCCAAGTGCTTTGCCTAAAGTTCCGGTAATGATATCAATCCTGCCCATTACATTTCTATACTCATGTGTACCTCTGCCGGTTTTGCCTAAGAAGCCGCTGCTATGGCATTCGTCAATCATTACAATAGCATCATATTTATCTGCTAAATCACAAATTTTATCTAATTGTGCAATGGTACCATCCATGCTAAAACTTCCATCAGTTACAATAATGCGGCTTCGGAGGTGTTGCGTTTCGGCAAGTTTCATTTCCAGATCGGCCATATTATTATGTTCGTAGCGATAGCGCTGTGCTTTACACAAGCGAACGCCATCAATAATAGATGCATGATTCAATGTATCTGAGATGATGGCATCTTCTTCACCAAACAAGGGTTCAAACACACCGCCATTGGCATCAAAAGCTGCGGCATATAAAATGGTATCTTCTGTACCTAAAAAATCGGCCAGCTTTTTTTCAAGTTCTTTATGAATATCCTGCGTACCGCAGATAAAGCGTACGCTGCTCATGCCATAACCCCGCAGGTCGATATATTTTTTGGCGGCTGCCACTACTTTAGGATGGGAAGAAAGTCCCAGGTAATTATTGGCGCAAAAGTTAAGTACCGTTGTGCCGTTTACAATAATTTCGGCTCCCTGTTCGCTGCTGATGATGCGTTCTTTTTTGGAGAGGCCGGCAGTTTCAATTTCGGTAAGTTCGGCGGCAATGCGGCTCACAAATTTCTCGTTCATATAGTTAAGGTTGATTAGGGCAAATTTAGGGTAAAATGGAACGCTGATTATGAGGATTTAAAACTGATTTCGCTGCTTTTTAGGCAAGCAGATGAACATATATGCTTAGATAAAAGCTCAATAAAGGTATGTGGTACAAGTGAGTGACACAACGATGATGCCCAAAGCTCAACTGCCGGTCCCCAAAAAATTAACTTTTTTCCTTTTCCCTGTAACATTTTATTACCCACCTTCGTATTATACTCAAAACAGCCAACTTGAGCTAACTTTAACTACTGAACACCTGTATGACGGAGAGAGAATATAATGAATGTGTAAACCTGTATGCAGACAATGTGTACCGCTTTATCCTCAAAAATTTGAGGCATAATGAGGACGCAAAGGATGTGGTGCAGGGTGCATTTGAAAAACTGTGGGTTAACAGGGATAAGGTAGAGAATGAGCGTAGCAAAAGCTACCTGTTTACCATTGCATACAATCAAATGATTGACCATGTAAGGAAAAACAAGCGGATTGTGCTGAGTGAAGATTTTTCGGAGAATGCCAGGGGAGAAACTTCTCAAAAGCAGGATGCCAAAAGGATTTTAAACGAGGCCTTGTATAAACTGACTGAAAAACAGCGCAGCCTGGTTTTATTGAAAGATTATGAGGGTTACAGTTACGAAGAGATTGGGCAAATAACCGGGCTTAACGAAAGCCAGGTAAAAGTTTATCTACACCGGGCAAGGTTGCAGTTGAGGGAGTATATTGTGAGTCCGGAAAACGTGATTTAAGTTGACCGTTGTTCGTTTATCGTTGGCCGGAAATGAAGCCCACGAACAACTACCAACGAATAACAATTAAGAATGAACATTAACAGACATAATTACGAAACGTTTTTTTTACTGTATGTAGATAAGGAATTATCTGCAGCGGAGAGGAAGGCTGTGGATGTATTTGTGCAGGAAAACCCTGATCTGCAGATGGAGCTTGCTCTATTACAACAAACCGTGGTTAAAGCAGATGAAGTTGTTTTGGATAAAAAAGACTGGCTGTACATGGAGGAAGATATTACTGCCCTGCAGGAAAATCTTTTATTGTATGCCGATGGTGAATTGAATGGAGTTGATAAAAAATCTGTTGAAGCTCTTTTGGCAACAGATAAAGCCGCACTGGCGGAATGGAATATTTTACAAAAAACAAAACTGCAACCGGATATGGCGGTTGTTTTTGCCGATAAACAATCTTTATACAGAAAAGAACCAGGCAGGGTTGTGGCCTTTAAATGGTGGCGTGTGGCAGCTGCGGCAGTGTTGCTGGGTTTTGGTATTTGGACGGGAGTTTCGGTATATAAAAACAATAGCAAAACAACAACCGGTACAGGCGAATTTGCTAATAGTAAGAAAACCGATCCGGCGCAAATACAAACAGACGACACTACAGGCAATACAACTGTAACAAATCAACCTGATGAAAAATCGGCAGCAGAAAATATTACGGCAACAACTGCTAAGAAAAATAATGATGATCAGTCAACAGAAAGTATAAAAGCTGCTGTTGAAAAAAACAATAACCAAAACATAGTTTCTCCAAAAGAAAATACAACCGTTCAAAACAACAACAATAAAAAACCGGATAATAATCTGCCAAAACCGGCTTTGCAAAATATTAACAACATTAGTAGTAACGAAGTAACAGTGCAGAACGTATTACCTTCAAACAATAACAGCAGCAGGGTTTCCGGAGGCAATGATGCTGTTGCAAAACTAACACCAAAAGAAAACAGAACTGTTATTGAAAATTTAAACAACAGCAAAACGGATCCGAATAATATTACAGCCCTGCAGGTGGTAAATACAAATAAAACTGCTGATGGAGAAGACAATAACCGTTATCTGAATGTAGATGACGATAAACAAAAAAGAACAGCACTTGGAGGTTTTATACGTAAGGCAAAAAGAGTGCTGGAACGTAACACCAACGTGAAAACCGGCGAAGGAATAAAGATTGCCGGGTTTGAAATTGCATTAAAATAATCACTTAAAATTGAAACAGATGAAAAAGCTAATTCTACTTTTAGCCACAGCAGCTATTTGCTTAAACTTAACAGCCCAGGATGAGCCAGGGAAAAAAGACGGAGATAAAGATACCATCCGCATAGGCGGAATGCGGATTGTTAAGAAAGGGAAAAAGAACGGAGATGTATCTATTAATATCGGCAGCGATAATGGTAAAAAGAAAAGAAAAAATTTAACCACCAACTGGGGAATTGTTGACCTTGGATTTGCAAACTATAATGACAATACAAATTATGCAAATGCAGGCAGTTTCCTGGTTAACAGGCCTGGTTATCCCGCCATGGATAAAAATGATTTCAAACTGAAAGCCGGAAAAAGTGTAAACGTTAATATCTGGTTTTTTATGCAAAGGCTTAACCTGGTAAAACATCACGTGCATCTTAAATATGGCCTGGGCCTGGAGTTGAATAATTACCGGTATAAATCTGAAAGCAAAATCAGTTATAAAGAAGCTGGGCTGGTACCATACACTGTCAATACACAAACCAACGCACCATTTATTTTCAGGGATTCTATTTCCTTTTCAAAGAATAAACTTGCAGCTGATTATCTTACTGTTCCCATCATGCTGAATTTTGTAACCAATGCCGATGAAAGAAAGAACAGGTTTGGCCTGAGTGTAGGTGTAAGTGCGGGCTATTTATACAGTCAGCGTAATAAACAGGTAAGTAACGAAAGAGGTAAATTAAAGAACAAGGGCGATTACAACCTGGAAAGGTTTAAATTTTCTTATGTAACCGAATTAACCCTGGGGCCGGTAACATTATATGGCTCCTATAGTCCAAAATCCATGTACGAAAGAAGCCTGGATGTAAAACCTTTCAATATTGGGTTCAGGATAGGTTACTGGTAAAGAGCTCTCTCACCCAATCCTTTACCCATGGCGGTTTTACCAATATGGGTAAGGGGGCGGGTTATATATAAACTTCCGGTAATTCCGGAAGTTTTTTATTTTCCACATCTTTATTTTTTGTTAATCTTTTGCACAGCAATTAAATATTTTTATGCGGCATAAATTTTGTGAATAAAAAGAAATTATTTTTATCAAATGAATTTCACCCGTTTTTTTCAGATCAGTATATTGGCTTCAGGTTTGGCAATGGTATCATTTGTTCCATTACCCCGGAAAAAACAGGCAGCAAAAAAGCCTGTAAAGCAGCAGGCAAAAACTGTTGTTAAAGACAGTGTTCGCAATCCCTATTATATTATTGTTGATAAAAGTGAATACGAATTGTATGTATATGATGATGAAGGCTGGTATGCCACATACCCCATTGTTTTTGGCAGTAAAGATTTGAGTGATAAAATGCGTGAAGGTGATAAACGTACACCGGATGGAAGCTTTAAAGTAGTACTTAAAAAAATACACAAAAAATGGGGGCCGGAATTGCTGCTGGATTATCCAAATCAAACCAGTATGCAAAAATTTAATGAGCGCAAAGCAAAAGGCCTGATACCTAAAACCGCTAAGATTGGTGATGGAATTGCAATACATGCCACACGCCCAGGGGAAGAGTGGACCATTGACAATTTTTATAACTGGACTGATGGCTGTGTTTCTGTAAAATATACCGAGATGAAAGACCTGTACAGTTATATACCGGTAGGTACGCCGGTAACGATACGCCAGTAAAAATCAAACTATATTAATTTTATCATAATGGCATGGCCATTCAGGTTATGAATGATCTGCCTGTCGGTATGCTCACGGTATTCATCCACCAGTTTGGTTACTCCGGTACAGCTATGAAAACCGTAATCATCAAAAACCACCACACCGCCGGGTATTAATTTATTCCAAACCCATTCCAGTATATCTTTTGCTGATGTGTAAACATCCACATCAATATGACACAACCCAAACTGCTCACCGGCATTAATTTCGTGGGCGGTATCTTCCGGAAAAATTCCTTTTAAAATTTTATAATGAGGGTATTGACTTTTATTTTTTAAAACATCTTCTACAATTTGCTGGCTGGTATCACCGTGTTCGCCACCGGTATAAAAACTGTCGTTCACACCGGCTTTTGCCACCCCCGAAAAAGTATCGGCAAGGTATAAAACCGCTTTGCTTTTTAAATTTGATAATTGCTGAGCCATAATACCTGCTGTACCTCCACGCCAAACACCAACTTCTAAAATAGCGGCCTGAGGATTTAACGATTGTGCTTTTTGAATCAGCTGCCACAGTTCATAACAACGGTAAATATCAACCAGGGTATTGCTTTTTATCTGGTTGTAGATTTTTATAAACGATTCATCTCCCAACCAGGGAGCATAATTTGCTGATGGAAAAGAAAGGCCATAGTGCAATCCATCAATGCTGAAATTTGCCTTGCCTTTGTAGGTAGGGCTTTTGCCAATATAGATACCGGTATTGTTGAACAAGCTTCTAAGTAATTTCTTAACGATCATATTTTGGATGGTTATTTTATAAAATTAATGCACAAGGATTTAATAGCAGAAAATATTATTGATCTATAAATATAAGGCTGCCATCGCCATAACTCAGAAAACGAAAATCGTTTTGCATGGCATAGTCATAATTTTTTTTCCAATTATTTCCAATTGCTGCTGCAACCAGCAACAACAATGTTGATTGGGGCTGATGAAAATTGGTAATGATAGCTTTGGCAATTTTAAAATGATAACCTGGTGCAATCAGTATTTGCGATTGAGTAAATAAGCGGTCCCGGTTATTTACTTTCATCCATTTTAATAAAGATGATAATGCCTCTTTAGCAGATAATGAACTATTCGTTAAAGGAACTTCATAAACCTCCCATTGATTGATGTGAACTTGTTCAATTGCAGTATTCAGATTTGCTTTCACGCCCATCCAGTATAAACTTTCCAGCGTTCTTAATGATGTAGTGCCAACAGCAATAATCGTTTTGTCTATCTGCTTAACCAGGTTTTCAATCATAGCTGCACTCACATCAATCCACTCAGCATGCATTTCATGATCCTTCATGGTGGTGGCTTTCACGGGTTTAAACGTACCTGCACCAACGTGTAGTGTAACAAAATCTGTAAGAATATTTTTTGCTGTAAGCTTTGTAAAGATATCCGGTGTAAAATGTAAACCCGCTGTTGGTGCTGCCACCGATCCTTCATCTTTTGCATAAATGGTTTGATAACGTTCTGTATCTGCTGTTTCAGTTTTTCTCTTTATGTACGGCGGCAGTGGAATATCACCGGCCTGTTCCAGCACTTCAGCAAAGTTTATATCTTCATCCCAATTAAATTCAACAACATAAGCATCGGATAATTTTTCCAGTAAGACTGCTCTCAACTCCAAACCCAAAACTCCAAACCCAAAACTCAATTCCTTTTCTTTCCACTTGCTAACTCCGCCAATCATGCACTTCCAGGTAGTTTTTTTTATTGCTGATAAAGTGGATGTATAATCTGCCTGAAAAGGTTCCAGTAAAAATATCTCAATTACACCACCACTGCTTTTTTGAAAACGGATACGGGCTTTTATAACTTTGGTATTATTGAAGATGAGCAGGCTTTCTGCCGGTAAGTGTTCGGCAATATTTTTATAAACATCTTCCTGAATATTCCCGTTATTATAAACCAATAACTTTGATGCATCCCTTTCAGCTAAAGGATGTAAGGCAATCCTTTCAGCCGGAAGATCATAGGTATAATCAAGGATAGATATTTTTTTGGGATTGATCATTTTAAAAATGTAGCTACTTCAGCTTCCCATTTTTCAGTTTCTTTTTTACAAAGACTTTCATGTCCGGCTGTTTCGTAAATCACAAACTTTTTATTGGTGTTGGTAATATTTTTAAATAAAATTTCCTCTTCAGACTGCGAAACCCTTGGATCGTTTTTGCCCCATTGCAGCAAAACCGGGCATTTGATGGCTGATGCAAATTCCTGCGGCTTCATACCAAATGCCCAAAAGCCATGTTCGGTACCGCCCCAAAAAGTAAGCAGGGTGCCAATAGGTTCCGCCGGAAGCCCCATAATTTTTAAACGACCCCTCACAGCATCTTTAATAGTGCCAAAGGGCATTTCTAAAATTACCTTTTGCGGTTCCATTTGATAATCTTTAACAGCCTTGGTAATGGTGGATGCGCCCATGGATATGCCCCAAAGCACAACATTTTGTTCGCCTTTGTTTTTTATATAATCATAAGCCAGTTTTATATCTTCTGTTTCGTTGTAACCAATGGTGCAGGTATTGCCTTCGCTGTTGCCATGCGCCCTGAAATCTACCAGCAGCGTATTGTAACCCATTTTGTTAAAAGATTCAGCCTCTTTTATTACACCCGATTTATTGCCTCCATGCCCGTGAAAAAGTAAAATAGTTCCTTCACTGCTGTCGGCAGCAATATACCATGCTTCCAGTTTCAGGCTGTCTTTTGTTTTTAAGTAAACGGTTTTAAAGGTAGAGTCGGTGGTAACATCATTCTTTTTCTTTTCGGCATTAATGCCAAAAAACATTTCTTTGGCTTTATCCCATCCGGTTTTTTCTTCTTTCTTTTTTACAGCAATTTCGCCATTATTATAAAAATGAGTGAATTTATAAGCGTGAAAAGCCACAATCACATTCAATAAAACAAAAATTATAATAATACTGCGGAGCAATATTTTCAGTAGTCGTTTCATACCGCCTTATTTTTTTCAAATGTAAAGTTAATTATATTGTGAGCGGTATATTATTAAGATGCAGAATCTGTACTTTAGCGCCTCATTTCAACTACCAAACCAAATTTTATATGCGAATTTTTAAACAATTTTTTCTTGTATTGCTGCTGGCAAGTACAGTTACAGCATTTGCACAAACCGGCAAATACGAATGGAAAGAAGCTACTTCGGGTGGATACATTTATAAGTATGTAACAAATGATCCGGCCAAAGCCAGGTTTTACACTTTAAAGAACGGGCTTACAGTTATCTTGAGTCCTACAAGTAAAGACCCACGCATTCAATGTTACGTGGCAACAAAAGCCGGCAGTAAAACAGATCCTTCAACAAATACCGGGCTGGCACATTACCTGGAGCACATGTTGTTTAAAGGAACTGATAAATACGGATCGCTGGACTGGGCCAAAGAAAAACCCGAGCTGGATAAAATTGACGCATTGTACGAGGAGTATAACAAAACTACAGATGCCGAAAAGCGCAAAGCAATTTATCACCGCATTGATTCTGTTTCAGGCGTAGCATCAAAATATGCCATTGCCAATGAATACGATAAAATGATGAGCTCAATGGGCGCACAGGGTACCAATGCCTTTACTTCTTTTGAGCAAACAGTTTATACCGATGATGTACCTGCCAGCGCTATTGATAAATACCTGGCCGTGCAGGGCGAACGCTTTAGAAATCCGATACTCAGAATTTTTCATACCGAGCTGGAAGCAGTGTATGAAGAAAAAAACCGTGGCCTGGATAATGATGGACGCAGAGTGACTGAGAAATTATTTGCTGAATTATTTAAGAATCACAACTATGGCTTACAAACAACCATCGGCACCATTGAGCATTTAAAAAATCCTTCGCTGGTTGAGATCAGAAAATATTTCAACACCTATTATGTACCAAATAATATGGGCATAATTATGAGTGGCGATTTTAACCCCGATGTGATGATAAAAAAAGTGGAAACCGCATTTGGGTACATGCAGAATAAATCTGTTCCAAAATATTCCTTTCAGCCGGAACAGCCGATCACATCACCGATAGCCGCTGAAGTTGTTGGCCCTGATGCAGAAAGTGTAACCATTGGTTTCCGTTTGCCGGGCAACAAAGATAAAGATGTGTTGCTGGCTGATTTGGTAGGACAGATATTAACCAATGGTAAAGCGGGTTTGATGGATCTGAACCTGGTGAAAAAGCAAAAATTATTAAGAGCATCAGCTTCTGCATTTACTTTAATTGACTATGGTATTTTATATATGCAGGGTAATCCAACACAGGGCCAAAGCTTAGAAGATGTAAAAGCACTGATGCTGGGGGAAATTGAAAACCTGAAAAAAGGAAATTTTGATGATAACCTCATCACTTCCATCATCAACAACCAGAAGAAAATCAGAATACTGGCAACAGAAACTTATGGTGCAAGGGCCAATGATTTGATGGATGCGTTCACATCTGAACTGGATTGGAAAGAACAGGTTGCCTATACCGACCAGTTATCAAAGCTTACCAAGAAAGATATTGTTGCTTTTGCCAATAAATATTTCCAGGAAAACTATGTGGTTATTTTAAAACGCAAAGGCGAAGATAAAAATATCATCAAAGTTGATAAGCCTGCCATTACACCGGTAGAAACAAACCGTGATGCCCAATCTGCTTTTGTAAAGCTGGTAAATAATATGCCGGCTACCCAGGTAAAACCTGTTTGGCTGGATTACAACAAAGACCTGCAAAAAACAACAATCGGACCTGCTGAAGTATTGTATGTACAGAATAAAGATAACAGCCTTTTTCGCCTGCGCTACCGTTTTGAAGCAGGCACCTGGAATGATAAAAAATTAGGACTGGCTGCACAATACCTGCAGTTTTTAAGTACCGATAAAAAGAGTGCAGAAGAAATTACCAAAGCATTCTACCAGATAGCCTGCAGCTTTACAGTGAATGCTGCAACAGAATTTACAACAGTAACTATTGAAGGGTTACAGGATAATTTTACTAAAGCTGTAACCCTGTTTGAAGACGTTTTGAAAAATTGCAAGGCTGATGAAGCAGCTTTGAAATCTTTAAAAGCAAGAATCACCAAATCCCGTACAGATGCCAAAGCGAATAAGGGAGCCATTATGAGCGGATTGATAAACTATGCAAGATATGGCCAGAAAAATCCTTATAATTATACCATGAGTGATGCTGAGTTAAACAGTACAACAGCCGACGAACTGGTAACTCTGCTACACAATTTAAACAACTATGCACATAAAATTTTGTACTACGGCCCGCAGCCATTGGTACAGTTTACAGCAGGTTTAAAAACCGTACATACTATCCCAACTGCATTTACAGCAGCACCGGCAGCAGTTAAGTTTGACAATGCCGTGCAAAGTAAGAACGAGGTATTGTTTGCAGATTATAACATGGTACAATCGGAGATACGTTGGGTTAGAAACTCAGCTGCATACACTGCGGATAAAGAACCAGTCATTGATATTTTCAACAATTATTTTGGTGGGGGCATGGGAGCTTTGGTTTTTCAAACCATCAGGGAAAGTAAGGCACTGGCTTATTCAACTTCTGCAGTTTATGTAATACCTGCAAAAAAAGAAGATCCGTTTTTTACAACTGCTTATGTAGGTTGCCAGGCCGATAAATTCAACGAATCAATCATTGCCATGAATGAATTGCTGAACGATTTACCAAACGTAGCTGAGAATATTAAGTTTGCCCGTGAAGGCATAAAAAAAGATATTGAAACTGAACGCATCACACAGGACGGCATCATTTTTAATTACCTTACTGCGCAGCGCAAAGGATTGAATGATGACATACGTAAGAAAATTTATGCTGCTGTTGATAAAGTTGGATACAACGAACTGAAGCAGTTTCATACGGAGTATATCGCCAATAAGCCTTATACCTATTGTGTTGTAGCTTCAGAGAAAAAATTAGCCACAGAAGCCATGAGCAAATATGGTGAAGTGAAAAAACTGAGTTTAGAAGAAATATTTGGATATTGATCTTCTGAAAATTGTGTTAAAAGAGCCACGTTTACGTGGCTCTTTTTTATTGCCGGTATTTTTCCTTTATGTAAATCTGAAAGGAAAAGCATCCTGTTGTAAGAAGCTAAAAACTAAACGTACCATTATGAGAACACTAATTGTAGCGGCAGCTGCTTTAATAAACGTAAACACAGCTGCACAAAATAATACGGCAGCAAATATTATTGAAGGTGGTAAAACACTGGTAGAATTGGTAAGGGTTTTCAAAACACCAAAGACTACACTTGTCTCTGAACCACCTGTAATAAAAAGAGTAGACAGTTGCGCTATAAAAAGTATAACAGATATCTGCATAAAGAATTCAACAGGAAAGCCTTTACTGGTTAGTTTTTTCAGGCGAAATGGAAATCTTTATGAGCCTGGTATTTTGTCATTAAAAATTTTAACCAGAAACCAGGAATGCCTGTATGAGCTAAAATCGGGAGTTTATAAAATTAAACTAGAAACAGAAGAAAACGGAATAAAAACCAGTTTTAGAGAAGGTGAAATAAAATTAAATGCCTGCGAAATTTTTTATAAAGAAATTAAGAATGAATAGATCACAACTTGCCATTCTTGATTTCTTCAACAACACCAGGATCAAGTAAGGTGGTAGTATCGCCCAGGTTTTCTGTTTCGTTTTCTGCAATCTTTCTTAAAATGCGGCGCATTATTTTTCCGCTGCGTGTTTTTGGCAAGCCGGTTACAAACTGAATCTTATCTGGTTTGGCAATGGCACCAATAACCCTGGTTACGGTTTGTAAAATATCCTGCCGTCGCATATCTTCATCTCCATGATGGCCATTATAAATTACATAGGCATAAATGCCCTGTCCTTTTACATCATGGGGGTAACCAACCACAGCACTCTCCACCACGCCGGCATGCATATTAATGGCATTCTCCACTTCGGCTGTGCCAATGCGGTGGCCACTTACATTCAGTACATCATCCACACGGCCGGTAATTCTGTAATTACCATCTGCATCTTTTAAAGCACCATCACCGGTAAAATATAAATTTGGGTAAGTGGCAAAATAATTGGTGCGGCATCTTTCATGATCGCCATAAGTAGTTCTTAAAATAGCAGGCCAGGGTGCCTTAATACAAAGGTTGCCTTTCAATAATCCGTTTTCATCTGTTTCTGTTATTTCATTTCCATTTTCATCAACCAAAATGGGTTGAACACCCGGCATAGGAAGTGTAGCCCAGCCTGGTTTTGCCGGCGTAATGCCAGCTATATTGCTGATTAAACATCCACCGGTTTCTGTCTGCCACCAGGTATCTACAATCGGGCATTTTTTCTTACCAATGTTTTCATCATACCAATGCCAGGCTTCTTCATTAATTGGTTCGCCAACAGTACCCAATACTTTTAAAGAAGAAAGATCTTTTCCTTTTAAGGGATCTAAACCATAACTCATTAAACTTCTGATGGCAGTTGGTGCTGTGTATAAAATATTTACTTTGTGTCTGTCAACAATATCCCAAAACCTTCCGGCATCCGGCCAGGTTGGTATGCCTTCAAACATTAAGCTGGTGCCACCGGCACTTAATGGGCCGTACACTATATAACTGTGGCCTGTTATCCAGCCAATATCGGCTGTACAAAAAAATACATCGCCGGGTTTGTATTGAAAAACATTTACAAAAGTGTAGTTGGTCCAAACCATATAGCCGGCACTGCTGTGTACAACACCTTTTGGTTTGCCGGTACTGCCACTGGTGTATAAAATAAACAAAGGATCTTCAGCATCCATTTCTTCGGCCTCAAAAGAAACTACGCCATTTTTTTCAACCTGATCTTCAGCAATATCCATTTCATCCTCCCACCAAACATCTCTTCCTTTTATCATGCTCACCGGAGTTCTGGTACGTGTATAAACAATAACACGCTTTACAGTTTTGTTGCCAATAAGTGCATCATCAATAATACTTTTTAAAGGAATATCTTTTCCGCCGCGGTAAGCTCCATCGCAGGTTACAATAAATTCAACGTTTGCATCTTCCAGCCTGTCGGCAATACTTTGTGCACTAAAGCCACCAAAGATAACAGAGTGTATGGCGCCAATTCTTGCACAACCCAATACTGCATAGGCCAGCTCGGGCACCATACCCATGTATATACAAACACGGTCGCCTTTTTTAACACCGTTGTTTTTTAACACCTGTGCAAACTGGCAAACCCTTTTGTGTAGCCGGGCATAGGTTACAGTTCTTACTCTTTCTTCGGGATTATTGGGCTCCCAGATAATGGCTGGCTTATCGGCCATGGTTGCCAGGTGGCGGTCAATACAGTTTTCGGTTATGTTGAGTTTTGCGCCGGCAAACCATTCCACTTTTGGTTCGGTAAAATTCCAGTTTAGTACCTTATTCCATTTTTTACGCCAAAGAAAATTTCCGGCAACGTTCCCGAAGAATTTTTCGGGGTCTTCTATACTTTTTTTGTAATCTTCGTGGTATTGAGCCAAGGATGTTATTTGATAAGGATATGACATGATGTTGTTTTACTTCAAACTCAATTTAATATATTTATAATTAGGTCTCTTCAAAAACCAATAAAAAATAATTATGGCTTCATCACCGGAAAAGGGAATTGGTAAGATTATTTTTTCTTCATCACTGGGTACATTAATAGAGTGGTACGATTTTTACATTTTTGGTATGCTTGCTAAAACCATCTCTGTACAGTTTTTTCCTGAGGGAAATTCTACTGCAGCTTTGTTAAGCACACTGGCCATTTTTGCAGCAGGTTTTTTGGTGCGTCCTTTTGGTGCATTGGTTTTTGGAAGATTGGGCGACCTGGTTGGCAGAAAATATACTTTTTTGTTAACATTGGTTTTAATGGGTGGTTCTACATTTTTAATTGGCCTGGTGCCGGGCTATAAAACTATTGGTATTGCCGCACCATTATTGGTTTTATTGCTGAGATTGATACAGGGCCTTGCACTGGGTGGCGAGTACGGCGGCGCCGCAACTTATGTGGCCGAACATGCTCCTGCAAACCGCCGGGGATATTTTACTGCCTGGATACAAACCACAGCCACACTGGGTTTGTTTGTGGCACTGGGTATCATCCTGCTGATAAAAACCAATATGAGCGATGTTGCTTTTACCGCTGAGTGGGGTGGTTGGCGCTATCCGTTTTGGATTTCTATTTTACTCGTTGGCGTTTCTATTTATATCCGTTTAAAGATGAGCGAATCGCCTTTGTATGCGGCATTAAAAAAGGAAGGCACTACATCTGTAAACCCGATAAAAGAAAGTTTTGGGCACCGGGTAAATTTTAAAATGGTATTGCTGGCATTGTTTGGAGCAGTAATGGGACAGGGTGTTATATGGTACACCGGTCAGTTTTATGCACAGAGTTTTTTAGAGAATGCAGTGAAGATTGAATTTATGCAGAACCGGGAAATATTATTGTGGGCCATTGGACTGGCTACACCTTTCTTTTTATTTTTTGGCTGGCTTAGTGATAAGGTTGGCAGAAAATGGATCATGCTTACGGGAATGTTGCTGGGTGTTATTTTTTACAGGCCCATTTTTGGGACCTTGCTGAAAGATGCTAATGCAAAGGAGTGGGTTGCAGAACATGATAAAAAATCTGAAATGTCGTTAATTAAATCAACCGCAAAGGGAGATACAGCTTTCAATGTAAAAACGGGCCTTCTTATTATTAATAATGTAGATGAACAATGGGAGTTTGAAGGAAATAAGTTTATTGAAAAGAGAAGGGATACGCTAATACCGGCAGAAGGTGTGATAGCTTCTGCTTCAACCAGCTCCGTAGGTAATAGTACAGATTTTTTTTTACAGGTAATTCCTGATACAAAGCCTTCTTATTCGAACATAGAACTTAACAATACACTCAAATGGAAATTCATCTTCCTCGTTTGGGTAATGATCATCTTTGTAACAATGGCCTACGGCCCCATTGCAGCATTCCTGGTAGAGTTGTTTCCAACAAAGATCCGTTACACTTCCATGAGTTTGCCTTATCATATCGGCAACGGCGTGTTTGGTGGATTGGTTCCTTTTATTGCAACGCTTCTGGCAACAACTTTTACAACAGATCCGTTGGTGGGGCTCTGGTATCCGATTGGTGTGGCAGCCTTGTGTTTTATCATCGGGGCACTCTATCTTAATAATAAAATTGATAAAGACGTTAACGATTAAAAAAATGCCGCTAAGCCGGGAAGACGTCTTTCCGACTTAGCGGCAAAAAATATTTGTTATGAATACAGTAAAAAAAGCAATGGGGCTTATCTGGATGCTGCTGGCACCGGTTATTATCTTTTATTTAGTAAAGAGTGCAGTGCATAATATTGGCAGTGGTGGCACCAAGGATATTAACCAGCCTGTGCCCTGGATCATCATCATTACCATTTTTACACCCATTGCCATCGGGTTGATGATTTTTGGTTATTATGCTTTGAAGGGAGAGTATGATCATTTGCCGGAGAGTTCGGAAGAGATTTAAACTACAATCCCATCGCTTTATAAATAGCTTCCTGTATATTGGTCCGCACATTCATCCTCAGTAGTTTGGTATTTTCTCCGCCATCAGGATTTACACGGTTGCTTAAAAAAACAAACAGCATATCGTATTTGGGGTCAGCCCATACACAGGTGCCTGTATAACCTGTGTGGCCAAAGGTTTGCGGCGAAGCTGATAAACTTGGATAAGGATCAGGACGGGTTCTGTTATTTTTTTCGGGCTTATCAAAACCATAACCACGCCTGCTGATATCGCTATGATAAGCAGTAAACAGGTTAATCGTTTCTTCCTGTAAAAATCTTTTTCCATTGATGATTCCGCCGTTCAGCAGCATTTGCATAATCATGGCCAGGTCGTACGCATTGCTGAACAAGCCTGCATGGCCAGCCACACCGCCAAACATGGCAGCACCGGGGTCGTGTACATCGCCACGCAATAATTGCAGGCGAAATTGTTTTTCCTGTTCTGTTGGAATGATTCTTTGCAAAGCGTATTGCTCTCTTGGTTTAAAACCCGTGGTGGTTAAACCCATAGGACGGTAAAATGTGTTTTCAACATAATCATTCAATGGCAAACCACTAATAGCTTCAACAATCTTGCCTAAAAAAATAAAATCATTATCACTGTAAATATACCTGCCGGTGCGGCCAAGCGGACTTTCCAGAATACGTTTGTATAAAGTATCACGCCAGTTGTTACGCATGTACATGTTGTTGGCTATACGTATGCTGAAGGAATCATTTTTTACTGCTGAATAAAATTGTGGTTTGGGCACACCGGCAGAATCGATGGTTTCTTTATAAAAAGGAATGTATGCAACCAGCCCGGCCTGGTGCAGTAAAATATTTTCGATGGTCAGATTTTCTTTATTGCTTCCTTTAACCCAGGGGAGGTAATCACCAAGCTTTTTTTTTAAATCGAGTTTGCCTTCATCATACAGGCGCATTACAGAAATGGTAGTGGCACAAACTTTTGTAACCGATGCCATATCAAAAATCGATTCAGTGTTTACGGCTTGTGTTTTATCATACGTATAACTGCCGTAAGCTTTATGATAAACGATCCTGCCATCTTTTGCAACCAATACCACAGCACCCGGCGTAGCCCCTTTAGCAATAGCATCTTCGGCAAAGGCATCAATAGCATTAAGTTTTGCAGCATCTAAAATTCCTTTTTCTGCTTTAACAGGATTGGGTGCTTTAAAACTTATGCCTGTGCCAAACTTAAACTGGTCGCAAACTGTAACCGGCAGTTTTCCCTGGGCTGCAATTTTTCCCTGCAGCAGATCAATAGCTGTGTTTTGTACAATACTGTCATCTTCATAACAAGCAATTAAATTTTTTGCAGTGCACCAGTTCTTTATTGCATAAGGATTTCCAAAAACAAAAGTCAGGGCTTTTGTTTTTTGCTGTAACTGATTTACCAGGTTAACAGCTGCAGCGCTGATGCCGAAATTATTTGCCGGAAACCGGGTAAAATTGTGAACACCGATAATCACCTGTTTGTATTTATTTTTTATTTCTGTAACCAGGGCTGTTGATTTTGTATCATCCTGCTGGTAATTAAAATTGATAACATCTGCATTGTAATCCATGCGCAGCCGGTTGGCCAATGCATTATCACTGCTGTTACCAATACTAACATATACAACGTCGGGCTTAACCGAATCTCTTTTGGCAGGCAGTGGAAAAAAAGCTGCATCAGTCTTTTTCAAAACAGTCAATGCATTTTCTGCTATCAGTTTACGCATACTGTTTACATCTCTGTTTAAATCGTTTGTTAAATTAATAGTATTGATTGGTTTTAATGAAGCTAATCCATAATCATATTTTGCTTTCAATACTTTCCGGCAATGAAATTCTATATCGGCCCAGCTTAATTTGCCGCTTTTTATAGCCTCTTTAATTTTTGTGATGGCCATAGGCACATCGTTTGGTAAACAAAGCATATCGTTACCGGCAACCAAAGATTCTACTGAAGCTGCTCCATCCGGAAAAAATTTATTTACACCCTGCATTCCCAGGGCATCTGTGAATGTTAACCCCTGGTAACCCAGATCATTCCGCATTAAATTTGTGACATTGTTTTTTGATAACGATGTTGCCTTGTTGGCAGTACTGTCTATAGAAGGAATATACAGGTGCGCAACCATCACACTGCCAACACCGGCATTAAAGATCTGGCGGAAAGGATAGAGTTCCAAAGATTCCAGTTGTGCCCTTGATTTATTGATGACCGGCAGATCGAGATGCGAATCTACAGACACATCGCCATGGCCCGGGAAATGTTTGGCGCAGGCCATCACGCCATTATCCTGCATGCCTTTCATGTACTGTATTCCATAGGAAGCTACTTTGTATTTATCTTCTCCAAAACTGCGGTCGTTAATCACGGGGTTTGCCGGATTATTATTTACATCAACAACCGGAGCATAATTAACCTGAATGCCAATCCGTTTACACTGTTCGGCAACAATTCTTCCATATTGATAAATAATACTTGAATCCTGTACAGCTCCCATCATCATCTGCCTGGGCAAGGGCAGCACGCTGTCAGTCATACGCATGCCAATACCATTCTCTGCATCAATACACATCATGATGGGCGTTTTTGCCAGTGCCTGCAGATTGTTTAAAATAACGGCCTGTTTAACCGGGCTTCCCTGAAAAAGACAAACGCCGCCAACATTATATTTTTTTACAAGCTCGGTAACCAGGCTATCAAAAAAAGTAACCGTTTTGTTTGCATTGATGGTTGATAAACGAACCACCATCAATTGTGCGATCTGCTCATCGGGTGAAAGGGTTTTAAAAACACTGTCAACCCAAATGTTTGCTTTGTTCTGCTGGGCAAAGCCGTTAATTGTCAAAAAAAGAAATAAAACCAATTGAATTTTTCGCATATAGCTCTAATAATTTTATAGTGGACAGGATGTGTTATTTTTGCTGTTCTAAATTACAGGATTTTGCCCGATATCATTCAATTATTACCCGATAACATTGCCAACCAGATTGCTGCCGGCGAAGTTATACAAAGGCCGGCCAGTGCAGTTAAGGAACTGCTGGAAAATGCCGTGGATGCCGGGGCCACTGAAATTAACCTCATTGTGAATGATGCCGGCAAGGCATTGATACAGGTTATTGATAATGGCAAGGGGATGAGTGAAACAGATGCCAGGATGGCTTTTGAGCGCCACGCCACATCCAAAATTAAAAATATTGAAGACCTGTTTAAGATAAAAACCATGGGTTTTAGGGGAGAAGCTTTGGCCAGCATTGCTGCAGTTGCCCAGGTTGAATTAAAATCGAAAAGAGAGGAAGACGAAACCGGTGTTTTTATTGAAATTGAAAACAGCCAGGTTATAAAGCAGGAACCCATTGCAATGCAAACCGGTACCAGCATTGCCATGAAGAATCTTTTTTTTAATGTGCCGGCCCGCAGGAATTTTTTAAAAAGCAATGCGGCTGAGTTAAGGCATATTGTAGATGAGTTCATCAGGGTAGCGATGTCTTTTCCTGAAATCTTTTTTTCTTTTAGCAGCAATGGCCAACAGGTTTTTCATTTGGAGAAGGGCAGCATGAAGCAACGCATTGTGCAAATACTGGGCAATAGTTATGCCGCCAAACTGGTACCCGTGCAGGAACAGACAGATTACATGAACATTTATGGTTTTGTGGGCAAACCCGAAACAGCCAAGAAAACCCGTGGAGACCAATACTTTTTTGTGAACAATCGTTTTATAAAAAGTGCTTACCTGAACCATGCGGTGATGAATGCCTTTAATGAAATGATCGCTAAAGATAGCTTTCCGATGTACACTTTATTCATTGACCTGGATCCGGCGCAACTGGATATTAATGTACATCCTACCAAGCAGGAAATAAAATTTGAGGATGAAAAGATTGTCTATGCTTTTGTGCAAAGCGCCATCAAACATGCACTTGCACAGTTCAGCATTTCGCCTACGCTGGATTTTGAACTGGATGCATCTATTCAAAGCCTGGATGCAGTAAGCAAACCATTTACCGATGATAAAAAATCATCTGCGTCATCATCATCTCTCTATAATACATTTACAAAAAAACACCAGTCGCATTTTATTGAAAGTAAAAGTGAACTGAAGCATTGGAAAGATTTTTACGAACCGAAAGAGAAGTTGACCGATGGCCGTGGTTCGTCCGCAGGATCCGGTGGATTGGCCGAAGGGCAGTCTGATCCTATTCAGCAGTTACATACGAACAACGAACAACGGCCAACGACTGACAACCTGCTGCAATTACACAACAGTTTCATCGTAGTACAAACCAATCGTGGCTACTACTTAGTTCATCAGCAAAATGCACATGAACGTATTTTGTACGAACGTTTTGCATTGGCTGTTGAAGGCAAACCCATTGCTACGCAGCAGAGTTTATTTCCGGCTACCATTGAATTAAATGCGGCAGATGCTGTTTTACTGAAAGAGCTTTTGCCCGATATGAATCACCTGGGGTACCAGCTGGAACCCTTTGGCAACAATACTTTTGTGATACAGGGCACACCAGCCGATGTAAGCCAGGGAAATGAAAAAATTGCTATTGAAAAAATGCTGGAGCAATACAAACATTTCAGCAGTGATTTGAAATACAGCAAGCGGGAAAAATTACTGCGCTCACTTGCACTGCAGCAATCAGTAAAAGTAGGCACTTCATTAACAGATAAAGAAATGAAAGTGTTGATTGAAGACCTGTTTAACTGCGCTATACCAAACAGCACAGCAAATGGTAAACCTACCTACCTGGAGTTTAAAAAAGATGAGCTGGATAAATTGTTTGGTAGGTAATCCACTTAAACATAAAATACTGTCAGCCTGAGCATGTCGAAGGCGGGTTGTACCAGAACTATATCGGCTTCGACAAGCTCAGCCTGACATATCATTTCTTCAAAAAACCAAAAAAGCCTGCAACATCTCTGTTACAGGCCTTTGCTTTAAATAACCCTATTCTTACAATTTTTGGAATCTGGCATAGCAGACTCTGTTTCCATAGACTAATCTGATATTATATTGTCCGGCAATAAGATTGTTTACATTTAAGGTAACTACATTGTTTCCGGTATTTCCCTGCTGACTTTGTTGTAATACTACCACATTTAAATTGTTGTACACTGTAGCATGAATCATTTCGGGCTGTGTTAAAAAAAGATTTACACTAACTATTGAAGAGGCAGGGTTAGGAAATGCCTGTAACTCACATACATTTGAAACCTGTTCAATGCGGATGTAGTTACAATATTCTTTCACACATCCACCCTGCAATGTTGCTTTTAAACAAACTTTATAATAGCCTGTATCCTGAAATAAATAGATCGGATTATTCTGATGCAGGATTACAGGTGGTGTAGCAACTGTACCGTTCAGTTTATATATGTACCATACCTGGTCCAGTATTGGCAAAGTTGCATTTGCAAAAAACTGAATCTTGTTAGGCACGTTAGGACTGCGCTGGAAAGTGTAACCAACATGTGCAGTATCGCAGTTGATCTGTGGCAACACTCTTATTTCCTTACAGGTGGTTGATGCACATTCGTTATTGCGCCATACAGTCAGGCAGGCAACATAAATACCGGGTTGCAAATAACGGTGTACAGCAACAGGGTCATGGCTTCCGGTACCATCACCAAAGGTCCAGGTGTATTGGAACGTGGTATTGATATAATCCGGTGTGAATTTATATTTCTGGTTATCATTAGGGAAAACCTGATATGTATATTTTGAAAGCTGGGTACATGGCGGCACCGGTACAGGAATATAGACGGTATCGCATTTTTCACGAACACAGTTTGAGTTTGGTAAATATACTTTCAGGCAAACAATGTACCTGCCTGGCTGTGCATATTCGTGAATGGCATTCCATGATGTGAGAGAGCTTCCATCTCCAAAGGTCCAAACAGCTATAGCGCTTGATACCGGTGGAATACTCAGGTTGGTGAAATATACTTTCCTGGTATTGATAGAATCCAATCTCCAGCTAAAGTTTACCGGGAAATTACAAGGTGCTGTTACAACAACCGTGTTACATTTTTCACGAACACAGGCAACCTGGGTTGGGGTGCTGATGTTGCTGTTTTTCTTAATCCTTAAACAAACTGTATAAGTACCGGCATTGGCATAAATATGTGTTGGATTGGCAACATTCGGATCGCTTTGTAAACCGCTTACCGATGAGCCATCACCAAATGTCCATCTTACCGAATCAGTTGCATTGATTGGTGTACTGGTATTGGTGAATTTAATACGCAACGGATGATTGGGATCTGGTTGCGAAGTGAAATTAACCACCAGGGTACAAGGTTCAGTTACCACAATGTTTCTGCAGCTATATCTTACGCAAGGCACATTGCTGAGGGTATTGCGTTTAATTACAATTAAACAAACATTGTAGTTTCCGGCATGGGCATAATTATGTATCGGGCTGGCTACGTTTGGATCACTTTGTAAACCATTCAAAGATGTTCCATCTCCAAAGCTCCAGCGTAGAGAATCAGTAGGACTGGTTGGTACACTTGTATTGTTGAACTTGATTTGTAAAGGATTGTTTGGATTAACCTGCGAAGTGAAATTTACCTGCAGTGTGCATGGTTCATAAACAGTAATTGTTTTGCAGAATTCTCTTACACATTGTACGGTGCTGCCAACATTGCCATTTTTCTTTATTCTTAAGCAAACGGTATAAGTGCCTGCATTGGCATAATTATGTGTTGGGTTGGCAACATTCGGATCGCTTTGTAAACCACTTACCGATGAGCCATCACCAAATGTCCATCTTACCGAATCTGTTGCATTGATTGGTGTACTTGTATTGGTGAATTTGATGCGTAACGGATGTGCAGAATCTGGCTGCGAAGTAAAATTAACCACCAGGGTACAAGGTGCCTGCACAACGATGGTTTTACAGATATCCCGGATGCAAGGAGTTGTAGTTCCTGCATAGTATCTTATTATTTTTAAGCAAACAGTATAGGTACCGGGTGCGGTATAAGTATGTATGGGATTAACGGCATAAGAAGTTGTACCATCACCAAATGTCCAGCGCATAGAATCTGTAGGAAGGGTATTGGTACTGGTATTATGAAATTCAATTCTTAACGGATTGGTTGCTGTAACTGTCCAGGTAAAATCGGGAACCATATTGCATGGTGCCTGAACCACTACAGTTTTACAAATCTCTCTGATGCATGGTGTTGTAGTGTTAGCGTAATATCTTATTATTTTTAAGCAAACAGTATAAGTGCCGGGTGCGGTATAAATATGTACCGGGTTATATTGGTTTGATGAAGTACCATCACCAAATGTCCATTTGATTGAATCGGTAGCAGCAGTATTGGTACTGGTATTGTTAAATTCAATTCTTAACGGATTGGTTGGTGTAGCTGCCCAGGTAAAATTGGGAACCATATTACAAGGAGCTGTTACAACAATGGTTTTGCAAATCTCACGTACACAAGGTGCAGATCCGGGAGGTGTTAATTTTTGAACCCTTAAACAAACGGTGTAAGTGCCGGGTACATTATAAATATGTACAGGGTTTACGGCCGAAGAAGTAGCGCCATCACCAAAGGTCCATTTAATTGAATCGGTATTGGAAAGCGGGACACTTAAATTTGTAAACTCAATTCTTAATGGATTGGTTGGCGTAGCTGCCCAGCTAAAATTGGCAACCAATGTACATGGTGCCTGAATAACTACTGTTTTACAGATATATCTTATACAGGGAGCAGTAGTATTATTGTTATTTTTCTTAACTATTAAACAAACATTATAATTGCCGGCATTGGCATAAGTATGAACGGGGTTAACCACATGCGATGATGTGTTATCGCCAAACTGCCAGGTTACAGAATCGGTTGCGGCAAGCGGTACCGATAAATTTTGAAAAGCCAGCGTTAAGGGATTGGATGCAACACTGGTCCAGCTGAAATTAACCACCAGGTTACAGGGTTCTGTAATGGTTACAATTTTTGTAAACGATTGTGTACATACCGGAACATTATTTGGGTTTAACCTTACAATGGTATGTACTACCGGGTAATTGCCAGGCAATGCATAAGTATGTGTTGGCGAAATCAACTGGCTTCCGGTAGTGCCATCACCAAAGCTCCAGTAATGGTGCACCAGTGGCGAATCGTTTGCAACTACCGGGTTAAATTTTACCGTAAAATTGGTAAGATACTGAACTGCAAATTCGGCATTGCAATTGGGGGTGGTTTGTGCTGTTGCCTTAAAGGTAAAGGCGGCAAGGGTAAGCCACAGCAGCGTAAAGATCTTTTTCATACAAAAGGTTTTGTTGGTTAAAGGATAAACAGAGGTTCAAGCTTAAGGTAGATACGCTGGTTTTTGGTTTTGTTGCCTGAAGGGTAAAAATATCAATAATTTTTCCGGATTGCAAGCAGAAATTTTTCTACAGCCCGCCTTACAGGAGTCGCTCCGGTCATATAATTATTGGTTAAAACCGAAAAAAGGAGCACTTTCCCTTTTTTAGTGATCAAATACCCGCTTAAAGCGCAGTTATTGCTGAGGGTGCCGGTTTTGGCATATATAAAACTGCCGTCTTTTTTGTAATATGAAGACAGGGTGCCGGTGCCGCCGGTGGGTAAAATATTTTTGATACGTTCCCAGCCAAACTCAGTTTTTATTTTATTGAGGATGTACACAAAAGATTGTGGTGTAAATAAATTATACCGGCTGAGGCCGCTGCCATCTACCCATTTGGGTTTTTGAGGCACACCTTTTAAATCTGTTTTTAATAAAGTATCAATAATTTTTTCATCGCTCATGTAACCCAGATGTTCGTTGCTGGCCATTAATAAAGTTTGCTCTGCAAAAAAATTATCGCTGCGGTGCATCATGGGTTTAAAGAGAGAGTCGGAGGGTTGGGAGTGGATGGGAGTAAAATCTAATTTCAATCCTTGAGTTCCATTATAAATTTCTTTTTTATTCAAAAGTTCAGACAATATTTTTGAAGCAACAGAATGTTCATACGGCATAAAATTTAAACTTGTTGAATCTATTTTTGTATAGAAGGGAATTGCTACAGATTTTAATACAGTAGACGACCTTTCAAAATCAAAAATATTCGAGAATTGATGCCGGACGATTTTAATCTTCCCTTCTTTTTCCATTTCAATGAAATAGTTAAAATCGGCCTTTGTATTTAAATTTTTTTCAAAAAATGAAGGAGTTGTTTTAAGAAAATACTTTTGTACAGGGATGATTGAACTGTCTTTTTTTGTATTTCTTTTTTTCAATGCTAAATACCTTGCACTATTTTCTTCAACTTTCTCCAATTCAATTTTTATAATATTTCCGTAAACAGGCATTGGGCTTCTTTCGGCCAAGTAAGGTTCATTATAATCATCCCAAGCCCAACCGCTACCTAATGAACTGCTTTTCCAGGAATCTTGTGAAACAGTAAACTTATCAAATCTTGCGTTATGTAAAAAAGTAGAAACTGGCTGGTATGTAAATTCCGGGTTTAAAAAAGTAGGGTCTCCACTTGGGTTAAGTGCTAAAATTTTAATATTTCCATCTTTACTTGAAAGGGCATCATAAAAAGTATACCTCATCCCCACCAAACTATCCCCCAGGTATTTCATCCCTGCATACAATGTAAACAGTTTAGTATTGCTTGCCGGTATAAAATATTTTGTGGCATTATAATTATACCAATATTTATCAGTTGCCGGTTCGTAAATGCTGATGCCGATATGGCCGGTGCTGATGGCGGTATCGTTTATTAAAATATCGTTGGCCTGTTTGCCTATCTGTTTGGATACCGAGCAGGAGCTGATAAAACCAAGCAACAGCAGGCAACCTAAAATCCGGCGAATGCCCAATGACCAATCACCAATGACTAATATCATCTTTACGTTTGATTCTTTTATATACCTCATTTGCCATTAAAGTTATAATTTTCAACAGTAATTATAGCATACCGCATGTTGCAGATAAAAAGGCTGAGGTTATTTTCAAGATTGATACTGCCGATAGCAATGTTGGTGCTTACCATAC
>JAOAUI010000104.1 GCA_030157685.1 Ferruginibacter sp.
GGTCGGCAGCCATTTGCAGCGGACTGCAAATAGTTACATACAATGCCAGTTGCTTAGCCAATGTGGTATGTATGGTTTCTTTTTTATTTTTATCCCAGTAACTTAAATCAAGTTGAAAAATTCCCGGTGTGTAATCCATCGGGCCACCCATAAAACGGGTGAATGGCAGGATAACATCATGATTTGGCCTGTTACCTTCACTCCACGCATTAAACTCCATGCCACGTGCAGCTTCGCATGCCAGCCAGTTAGGATAAGTGCGGTTTAAACCCGTTGGCCTTACAGGCTCATGTGCATCCAGCATAATTTTATACGATGCGGTTTTTTGTGCAACCCGTACATAATGGTTTACCATCCATTGCCCGTCGTGGTGCTCCCCTCTTGGTATGATATGGCCCACATAACCCGTCTTTACTGCATCGTAACCATTGGCTTTCATAAAGCGGTAGGCTGTATCCATCTGGCGTTCGTAATTGGTTACCGACGCAGATGTTTCATGATGCATAATGAGTTTTACTTTTTTTGATGCAGCGTATTTGTGTAATCCTTTCACATCAAAATCAGGATAAGGAGTAACAAAATCAAAAACATTTTCCTTGTATTGTCCAAACCAGTCTTCCCAGCCGGTATTCCATCCTTCAACTAAAACACCTGCAAAGCCATGCCTGGCTGCAAAGTCAATATAACGTTTTACGTTGGCCGTAGTTGCTCCGTGCTTTCCTGTTGGCTTAAGCCCGGCCGCATCAAAGCTGGTAGCGTTCTGGCTGCCTGCATAATCCCAGGTAGCCTTACCAACATGCATTTCCCACCAAACACCCACATATTTAGTTGGTTTTATCCAGGAAGGATCTTTGATTACAGAGGGATCATTCAAATTCAGGATAGTATGTGAAGCAAGAATATCTGTTGCTTTATCTGATATAATAATGGTACGCCACGGTGTTTTTGCAGGCGCCTGTAAATAGGCTTTATTGCCCAATGCATCGGGCACCAATACAGATGACAAAGTAAAATCCGATTTATCAATGTGCAGGTTCATGGCCGGATAGTTTACCAAAGCCGCTTCATGTATATTAATATACAAACCATCATTTGTTTTTAACATCAATGGAGTTTGCACTGCATCCTTATCAAAAAACTGGTGTGCAAAAATATTGGCTGCATACTTTGGGTCTTCGCCGTTTACCTCACTCAGCTTTGTAATATTTGGATTAAATTCATTACTATCAAAATCACCGGGAATCCAAAAAGCCTTATGGTCTCCGGTTAAATGAAATTCTGTTTTTTCTTCCGATACAATAAAATGGCCAAGATTTTTTTGTTGTGGAAATTCATAACGGAAGCCAACGCCATCATCAAACACTTTAAAAATGATATTGAAATTTATGGCCTTGTCGCTCTTTTGTGAAAGATTGACTTTGAGCTGGCTGTAATTATCCCTGATCTCTTTCACATCGCCCCAAACCGGCATCCATTTGGTATCGGCACTTGTTTGAGTTGATGCTGTAACTACCAGGTTATCTTTTAAAGCAGGCAACGCTTCGTTGCTCATGGTTTGCTTCAATTCAAATCCCATAGCAGAAGGAAGAAGCACTTCCTTATTCTTATAATAAACAGAATACATGGGCGCTCCCTTATCATTCAACCAAAAATTAAGTTCAATATTTTTGTTGGGAGATTTTACTGTTGTTTTTGCCTGGGCAAAACCAAAAGCAGCGGTAAAGAGAAAGATAATAGCAAAAGCAATTTTTTTAAAATACATAGCAATCGTTTTAGAGGGTAAATTTACAACTCAATGTGTATATTATACACATTTCTGGATTTTATTTTTAAAACTAAAAAATAAAATATTTAAAAGCCTGTTTTCTCAACTTTTAATGATAATTTAAATGTTACTTACTGATTAAAAAATAATACCATTGCTTATGAAAGTTAAAATCACATCATTCTTATTACTGCTGTTTTTTACTAACCTCAATTGTACAAAATCAAGCACCCAAAATACTCCAACCCCCATTCCAACTCCTACTTCAAACTTTATAAAAGGAGCCGATGTAAGCTGGCTTACACAAATGGAAAATGCTGGAAAAAAATTTTACAACAGCAGCAGTACAGAAACAGAATGTATGCAGTTGCTGAAAAACATTGGAATGAATTCAATCCGTTTAAGGGTTTGGGTAAACCCTGCTGCAGGCTGGTGTAATACGGCAGATGTTGTTACCAAGGCTTTGCGTGCAAAAGCGCTTGGCATGAAGATCATGATCGATTTTCATTACAGCGACAGTTGGGCAGACCCGGGTCAGCAAACAAAACCGGCTGCCTGGGCTGGGCAGGATGTTGCAACACTGCAAACATCTGTTTATAATCATACACTGGCAGTAATGAATGCTTTAAAAACAAACAGCATTACACCCGAGTGGGTACAGGTTGGCAACGAAACAAACGATGGTATGCTTTGGCCCGAAGGAAAAGCATCTGTAAACATGGCCAATTATGCAAAATTTTTTATTGCAGGATACAATGCGGTTAAAGCAGTAAGTTCAACTACAAAAGTAATGGTGCATGTTTCAAACGGATACGACAATGCTTTATTCAGATGGAATTTGGATGGATTGAAAGCGAATGGTGCTGTGTGGGATGTAATTGGCATGTCTTTATATCCAACAACTGCAAACTGGAGTACCCTTAACAGCCAATGCTTAACCAACATGAATGATATGGTTGCCAGGTATGGCTCAGAAATTATGGTTTGTGAAGTAGGCATGAGTTGGGACCAGGCTGCAACCTGCAATTCATTTTTAACAGACCTCATTACTAAAGTTAAAGCAGTAAGCAACAGCAAAGGGCTGGGCGTTTTTTACTGGGAGCCACAGGCATACAGCAGTTGGCAGGGTTATACACTTGGTGCATTTGATAATACGGGCAAACCTACTATTGCACTAAATGCTTTTAATTAATTTTTTAACTGGATAATTGCGGACTTATGAAGTGTACAAAAATTATTTATTCATTTATCGTTTTGTTTGCCTGCAGCATTTTGGCTGCTAAAGCGCAACAAAGAAAAAAAATAAATTTTGATGATGGCTGGAAATTTGCATTCGGTAATGCCAATGATCCGGCAAAAGATTTTAATTACAGCATTGCCACTATTTTTTCCAAAACTGGCGCTGCACAAAAAACCGCCATTGATCCAAAATTCAATGACAGCAGCTGGCGCAAACTTTTGCTGCCACATGATTGGGCTGTGGAATTACCTTTTGCAAATTCGCCCAGCTTCGATGTTCAGTCGCATGGTTATAAGCCTGTTGGTGGCGATTATCCCGAAACAAGCATTGGCTGGTACCGGAAAAAATTTACTGTAGCCCGTTCCGATTCCGGGCAACGTTTTCAAATTCAGTTTGATGGGGTTTTCAGAGATGCAAGCTTTTGGGTAAATGGATTTTACCTGGGCAATAATAAAAGTGGTTATATAGGCGCATCCTACGATATCAGCGATTACCTTAACTATCGTAAAGAAAATACTATTGTGGTAAGGGTTGATGCAACACAATACGAAGGCTGGTTTTATGAAGGAGCCGGCATTTACCGTCATGTATGGCTAAACCAATATAACACAGTACATCTTGATGAAAACCCCGTGTTTGTTTACACCGATGTGCAGAAAAACATAGCAACGGTATATGTTGAAACTACAGTACAGAATGAATCGTACAGCAATGCAAATGTTTCAGTGTCGGCCATCATAACTAACAGGGATGGGATAAAAATTGGAGAAACAACTTCTAAGCCGGTTTCATTGGCTGTTAATGAAAAAACAACTGTAAAACAATCTGTAAAAATTACCAACCCCAGGCTTTGGTCGCTGGAAGACCCTTATTTATACCGCGTTATTCCCATTGTACAATCTGCAGGAAAAATAATTGATACAGATAAAATTCGTTTTGGAATAAGAACAGTTAACATTACAAACAAGGGTGTTTTCCTTAATGGTAAATATGTAAAACTGAAAGGTACCAACAATCACCAGGACCACGCTGGTGTTGGAAGTGCCCTGCCCGATTACCTGCAGTACTACCGTATTTTTTTATTGAAACAAATGGGTTCCAATGCATATCGTACCAGCCACAATCCGCCTACAAAAGAATTACTGGATGCCTGTGATAGCCTTGGCATGCTGGTGATGGACGAGAACAGGTTGCTCAACAGCAGCCCGCAATACATGCAGGATTTTGAATGGCTGCTAAAACGCGACAGAAGCCGTGCTTCTGTTTTCATGTGGTCGATTGGTAATGAAGAAGGCTGGGTACATACAACAAGTACCGGAAAACTTATTGCACAATCATTGCTTGCCAAACAGAAAGAACTTGACCCCACACGTGTAAGTACATATGCTGCAGATGTGGCCAATGTTTATAGAGGAATAAATGAAGTGATACCCGTTCGCAGTTTTAATTATCGCCAGTTTGCTGTTGCAGATTATCACAAAGATCATTCCAATCAACCCATCATCGGTACCGAGATGGGAAGCACGGTTACAACACGTGGGCAGTATGTAAAAGATTCAATAGTTGGTTATGTACCTGACCAGGATATTACTGCTCCCTGGTGGGCAAGCACCGCCGAAACCTGGTGGAAACTTGCTGAGCCAAATGATTATTGGTTAGGTGGTTTTGTGTGGACCGGTCTTGATTATCGTGGAGAACCCACACCATTTCAATGGCCCAATATCAGTTCGCACTTTGGTATTATGGATGCATGTGGTTTTCCAAAAAACATTTATTACTACTATCAATCCTGGTGGACAGACAAAGATGTGCTACATATTTCACCACATTGGAACTGGCCTGGCAAAGAAGGTGAACCCATTGATGTTTGGGTAAACAGCAATGCGGATAATGTAGAATTATTTTTGAATGGAAAAAGTTTAGGCAAAAAAGATATGCCACGCAACGGGCATCTAAACTGGATGGTGAATTATGCTTCGGGCACATTAGAAGCCATTGCATATAAGAAGGGTAAAAAACTTCAAACCAAAGTTGAAACAACCGGCAAACCGGCGGAAGTTGTTATCAGCCCGTATAAAACCACCATGTTTGCTGATGGTAAAGATGCAACGGTAATAAACATCAGTGTTATTGACAGGCAGGGACGTGAAGTACCGGATGCCAATAATCTTATTCATTTTTCTTTACGGGGAGATGGCAAAATAATTGGTGTTGGCAATGGCGATCCCAGCAGTCATGAGCAGGATAAATACTTTGATACACTTGCTCAGCGACATTTATTTAATGGTAAATGCCAGGTGATATTACAATCGGGCATTTCTCCTTCCATGATACATTTTGAAGCAAAAACTGATAGCTTGTGGACCGGCTCAACAGATATCATGACTATTAAAAACTCACCGGTAACAGATGTTAAGTTATCAAACAATACTTTTCCGGTGCTGCCTTTTAAAGCTACGCCAATCGACAAGATGCTGGGTGCTGATATTTCTTTTCTACCCGAGTTAGAAAACAAAGGCATGAAATTTTATGACCTTGATGGAAAAGAAAATGATGCTATCAAAATTTTAAAAGATCATGGATTGAACTATGTACGGCTCCGTATTTTTAATGACCCTGCAAGAGATAGTGGTTATTCTCCTAAATTTGGTTTCTGTGATCTGCAACACACTTTGCAAATGGCTAAAAGAACTAAAGCTGCCGGCATGAAATTGTTACTTGATTTTCATTATAGTGATTATTGGGCAGATCCACAACAGCAATACATGCCCAAAGCCTGGCGTGGTAAATCTATCAGCGAATTAAAACAGGCCGTGTATGATTATACCAGGATGGTGATGCAGGCTTTGAAAGACCAGGGTACCGCACCCGACATGGTTCAGGTAGGCAATGAGATCAACCACGGGATGATTTGGCCACACGGCAGTGTAAATAATTTTGATAGTCTTGCTCAATTATTTTTTGCAGGTATACAGGGTGTAAAATCTGTTTCGCCAGCTACAAGCATAATGTTGCATATTGCATTGGGCGGCCAAAATGACGAAAGTAAATTCTTTATTGACAACATGGTAAACCGCGGCGTTCCTTTTGATGTGATTGGTTTATCTTATTATCCCAAATGGCATAATACATTGGCCGATCTGGAGTATAACCTGGATGATCTTTCACGCAGGTATAATAAAGATGTAATTGTGGTTGAATACTCTCATGTAAAAAAAGAAGTGAACGAATTATCATTTAATGT
>JAOAUI010000105.1 GCA_030157685.1 Ferruginibacter sp.
TAGCGCACTTCGTTCGGGACGAAGGGGCCGCTGGTTCGAATCCAGTCATCCCGACTGCTATTTACAATTGCAGCAAACCCACTTTGTACAATGTACTCACTGGTCTATTATCCCAAAATAATTCAAAATCTTCCAGTTCTGCGCTTTCGTAATCTGCTTTTACTTCCTGCAGGGTTAATGTTTTTGGGCTCGATATGGAGATGATCTTTAAAATTCTGGCCAGCCATTCACCCTGTGCCTTATCAACCTTAATATTGATGGTTTCTTTTTTTGTTTCAAAAGTGAGTGATAATAATTCCCACTGATTGCCCTTTTTACTTTTGATGATGGTTTCTGTTTTGGGTTGATTACCCAGGAAAATAATTTTTGTATTGGGGTTTGAAGTTACCAGTTCCACTTCTTCAATGGCTTTAATAATATAATCAGGAGCAATGGTTGTTCGGGGAACTTTTTGCTCAAACCATTTTTGTAAAGGATAATCAAAGCAGGCACCGTGCATGTAATTCAGTAACGATTTTTTTAAACCAAAACTAAAACTTTCATGATCGGCCCCTGTTGGGTCAATATGCTCAATATCGTTGTTGGCAAAGGTTCCAACAATATCTGATACTTTTTGTACGCTGAATTTTTCGGGTTGCAAACCAACCGGGCTGTGTGCCGTCATGGTAAACAAATGCCAGAAAGCCGATTGTAAAATGCCGGCCTCAAAAAGTTGCCGCACCATTTCGAGCGAATCAATGGTTTCCTGTGCGGTTTGTGTAGGAAAGCCATACATGAGATAGGCATGCACCATAATGCCGGCTTCGGTAAAATGTTTATTCACTCTTGCAACCTGAGCAACGGTTATTCCTTTTTGTATCAGTTCCAGTAACCGGTCTGAGGCTACTTCCAGCCCGCCGGAGATAGCAATGCAACCCGATGCTTTTAATAAAATGCAAAGGTCTCTTGTAAAACTTTTTTCAAAACGTACATTGGCCCACCAGCTAACGGTTAATTTTCTGCGTATGATCTCAATTGCCAATGCACGCATTAAAGCAGGTGGTGCAGCTTCATCTACAAAGTGAAAACCGTTTTGTCCGGTTTGAGCAATCATTTCTTCCATGCGGTCGCAAAGCAATGATGCATTGATGGGTTCGTAATTTTTTATATAGTCTAAACTAATATCGCAGAAAGTGCATTTACCCCAGTAACATCCATGTGCCATGGTAAGTTTATTCCAGCGGCCATCGCTCCACAAACTGTGCATGGGGTTAATCACTTCAATAGCCGAAATATATTTGTCCAGATAAAAATCGCTGTAATCCGGTGTGCCTACCTGGCCCAGTTTGTAATCGGTGCAAGCCGTGTCATTGAAGTAAGTCACTTTTCCATCAACCAAAGTAAAAGTCCGTTTTAATTCATCAATGGTTTTTGTGCCTGTAATATGCTGTAACAAAATTTCAACCGGTGCTTCGCCATCATCAAGCGTAATATAAT
>JAOAUI010000106.1 GCA_030157685.1 Ferruginibacter sp.
ACAATGGTTCGGGCACCAAATTCAAATGTCACATTTTGTAATCCTAAAAGCATAATAAAATTTCGAAACTGTTATAAAGCGGCAAAAATAACGAATATCGAACCTTAAAGCTTAATTCATGTTATAATATCAAAAAATTAATTGACTTATCACATCAATATATTTAACGAGTAGTTAGCTTTGTAAAAAAATGAGTAATATGAAAAAGGTACTTTTAGGGTTATTGATTGTGATATTGGCAGTTGCCGGGTATGTATGGTATAAATTCAGTACTGCAGGTGGAGGTGACCACGGGCCAAAACAGCAACCTATTGCTTTGAAAAAACATTCGGATACTTTTAATCTTTCGGTTGCTACGGCTATGAATGCCTATTTTGATATGTCGGCTGCTTTTGTAGATGCTGATACAGCAAAAGTTAAAGCCAGTGCCGGTAAATTTATACAGTTACTTGATTCAATACATATGGATGAATTGAAAAATGATACTACCAGTATTTATACAGTTGCTATGGGGACTTTTGAAAGCATAAAAAGCAATGCACAATCTATTTTAACGATGACTGATATACAGGAAATGCGTAAAGATTTCAGCATGGTATCTGAAAATCTGTACCCATTCTTTAAAATAATAAATTACGAAGGAGAAAACATGTACTGGCAAAACTGCCCCATGGCTTTTGGCGATGAAAAAGAAGCCAATTGGGTAAGTAAAACCAAAGACGTTATTAATCCATACCTGGGTAAAAACCATCCTGAATTTAAAGCAACCATGCTGCATTGCGGTATGGTAAAAGATACGATCAAAGCGCAATAGTATAAACCGTTTTAAACATCGGTACTTACTGCAATTAAGTAACTATGAAAATATTCTTTTTTGTTTTTCTGTTTGTATTGAGCTCAGTTACCGGGTTGGCGCAAAACAAATACACCATTAGTGGATACATCAAGGATTCACTGAATGGAGAAACCCTGATTGGCGCCACCATTGCTGTGCAGGGAAAAACAAAAGGCATCAGCAGTAACCTGTATGGGTTTTATTCCATTACACTCGACGAAGGACAGTATATCCTTATCTGTACTTTTATAGGCTATCGTATTAAAGCGGTATCAATAGACCTGCGGGCTGATACAAAGATCAATTTTGATGTTTTACCAAGGGCTTACCTGGCAGAAGAAGTAGTTGTGTCTTCTAAAAAAAGAGATGCCAATGTGAAGAATGCACAGATGGGAAAATTTACTTTGCCTATTGAGCAGATAAAATCTATCCCGGCATTTTTGGGCGAAGTTGATCTGCTGAAAACCATTCAGTTTTTACCCGGTGTGCGTAATGCAGGCGAGGGTAGTGCCGGCATATATGTACGTGGCGGCGGGCCCGATCAGAATTTGATATTACTGGATGATGCACCCGTTTATAATACGGGCCACCTGTTTGGTTTTTTTTCCATCTTTAATTCAGATGCCATAAAAAATGTAACGCTTATAAAAGGTGGTATGCCTGCCCAGTATGGCGGGCGCTTATCAAGCGTGCTGGATGTTTCGATGAAAGAGGGTAACAACCAAAAATTTCAGGTAGATGCAGGTATTGGAGTTATAGCTTCACGGCTTTCTATACAGGGGCCGATTAAAAAGAATAAATCATCTTTTATCGTTTCGGGCCGGCGTACTTATATAGATGCCATTGCAAAACCATTTATAAAATCGGGCAGCCAGTTTAAAGGAAGTGGTTATTATTTTTATGATCTGAATGCCAAGGTGAATTATATTTTTTCGGATAAAGACAGGCTTTACCTGAGTGGTTATTTTGGGCGTGATGTTTTTGATTATGTAAATGGCAAACAGAGTTTAAAATTTAATATTCCCTGGGGTAATAGTACCGGTACTTTACGCTGGAACCATGTTTTTAACAACAAACTCTTTGGAAATACCACAGCTGTGTACAACGATTATAATTTTACTTTCAATGCCGTTCAAAACGATTTTGAATTAAAGCTTGCATCTGGCATCAGGGATTTAAGTTTAAAGCAGGACTTTGATCTTTACCCTTATACGGGCCATAAATTAAAATTCGGTGGCATTTACACGTACCATAAATTCACGCCCTCTGTAATCAGCGGCAAACAGGATTCTACTGTTTTTAAACCAAACAATGCACAAATAAAATATGCCCATGAAGCAGCTGTTTATTTGCAGGATGATTGGGAGATAAATGAAAAAATAAAAATTCATCTCGGGTTAAGGTATAGTTTTTTTCAGCAAACAGGGCCTTATAAAATTTACCAGACCGATGATAATGGAAACCGCACCGACAGTACTGTTTTTGGAAGAGGCAAAGCTGTAAAAAATTATGGCGGCCTGGAGCCACGTTTTACCATCCGGTATGCATTGGATGATGAAACGTCTGTTAAAGGATCGGTAACCCGCAACCTGCAATACATACACCTGGTAAGCAATGCAGGCACAACTTTGCCTACCGATATTTGGGTGCCCAGCACCTACAAAGTAAAACCACAGATAAGCTGGTTGTATGCAGCAGGTCTGTTTAAAAACTTTAAGGACAATATGTACGAAACATCTGTAGAGCTGTATTACAAACAGATGCAGAACCAGATTGAATATAAAGAAGGCTATGTACCCAGCAGCCTGGATGATACGGAAAACTCTTTTGCGTTTGGTAAAGGATGGAGTTATGGTGCCGAGTTTTTTATTAATAAAACCAAGGGCCGTTTAACCGGTTGGATAGGTTATACATTAAGCTGGACCTGGCGCAAATTTCCCACACTAAATTTTGGAGAAAAGTACCCGGCAAAATACGACCGCAGAAACGATATGAGTGTAGTGGCCATTTATGAGCTTAATAAAAAATGGAAACTATCTGCATCTTTTGTTTTTGGTACAGGCAACTCTGCAACTTTACCGCAGCGTTTTTACATTGTTGGCGGAATACTTACACAGGAGTACAGCCGCATTAATGAATACCGGCTTCCTTCTTACCACCGTTTGGATTTTGCAGCCATCCTCACGCCAAAGAAAAATATAAATCGCAAATGGAAAAGCGAGTGGGTATTTAGTGTGTACAATGCATACAACCGAAAAAATCCTTACTTTATTTACTTCGATCAAACCGGCAGCCCTTTTAACGGCACATTGGCAATACAGGCCAAACAGGTTTCTCTTTTTCCGGTAATACCTGCAATTACCTGGAACGTGAAGTTCTGATACAAAAAAGAAAAGCACCAGTGTTTAACTGATGCTGTTTTTTACTATAAAATATAAAAATTGGGGGTTAGCGTGTAAAAGTCTGGTACCTTTCTACATAAGCACCGGGGAAAGCAGGGTCGGAGCCTTTTGAAACAACTGTAAACAATACATCGGTTAATGTAATCATCGTCCAGCTGTAAGTTTTGGGAGATGAATTAGTAACCAATGTGGCGGCACTTCCAAATTCATAAGTTCCTATATCAGAAACAGTGCTGTTAAGCTTGTATTCAAAACCTCCGTCAGCGCCAAATCTTACAAAATTTTTGGGTTTGGGGGTTGATTTTATGATGGTATCTTTTACAAATACACCATTCTGATAAATCTTAAGCTGAACACGGTTTATAACCCATTCGCCAACAACCTGCTCTTCTTTTGGTAAACTGGTACTGGTATCGGCCTTGGCGCAGGAATTACTGAACACGGTAACACAAAATAAACCTGCAATAAAAAGAAGGGATGTATAAGTAGTTTTCATCGGTAATAAAATATTGGTTGCTTTAATAACGTACAACCAGCTATTTTATTGCTTTGTTTTTGGCTTATGCATAAACCGAATTACCCCGCTCTTTTGCAGGTCGGATGAAATACGTACTTCATAGCGGTTATCGCCGTCATTTATAACCATTAATGCCGTATTTGGGGGGATGGTACCCAGGTTTTCTGCATACATGATAAGTTCATTTAATTCCTTGTCCTTATCTACTTCAAGCTTGAGCCTGAGGGCTTTATCGCTGAGGCGCTTGTGAGACAGGAGCAGATTTCCATTAAAATAAAGTGAAATACTGTCGCCATCTATTTCGCCATTGTCGTACAGGTCAACAGTAAAGCTGGCATTGTCAATTTCAATGGTTTTTATAAGGTCTTTATTACGTTTTGTGTAAACTGCATCCGGCGTTTTAGTTGTAACAGGATTAGTTTTTATAACTGGTTGGGTTGGCAAATCTTCAGCAACAACTTCTTTTGTTGGAGTGTTGTTCTTTTTTTCCGGGTTGTTTTTTACAACCGGGTGTTCAACAATTTTCTTAGTATCTTTTTTTGCAACAGGAGGTGTAATTTTTTTTGGTTGAATTTTTACAACCGGTGGAGGCGTTTCTTTAGGCGTGTTTTTTACAACCGGAGGCGGAGTAGTTTTAACCGGCTTGGGCTTAACTACAGGGCTTGATTTGGTAACAGAGTTGTTTATATAAGCCGGATTATTTTTTAAAAGCCTCCGTGATAAAACGGTTGTGCCAAATCCACAATCGCCTTCCTGGTTTGGAACGGGTACCCAGCTACCTTCCAGTGAGAGGTCATCGCCTTTTTGAAAATAAGTTAAGCGGTGAATTTGAAAACAGTTACGGATGGTTACCGGTACATTGGTTTTGGTACGTTCTGTTTCTTTTACTTCAATTGATTTGCTGGCTTTATTAATGGTGCCGTTTAATTTGCAAATAGTGTAATATCGTTTGCCGCCATCGCTGAAATACGTATACGAGTAGCCCGAAACTTTATTGCCACTGCATTCCAGTTCCAGTACATATTCGCATCGATCGCCGCCCCAGCCGGTAAAAGAAGTGCTTTTATCTATAAATTCGCCTTTCCATTGCCCGGTAAAGTTTTGGGCAGAAACCAAGGAGCTAATAAAAACAAATAAAATCAGTGGTACAATTCTTTTCATCCCGGCAAAGATATTTTAGATTAATTTTTCCATAGCTAATACTTCGTTAAATTTGCAACCTGTCCCGCTTTTTGCGGCACTTATAAAGATATGATAAAGATAACATTACCCGACGGAGCAGTAAGAGAATATGAAGCAGGTTCTTCTGCATTTGAAGTAGCCAAATCCATCAGCGAAGGCCTGGCAAGAAAAGTATTGGCTGCCAGCATCAATGGCGAAGTGTGGGATGCCCACAGGCCAATTGATAACGATGCTTCTTTAAAATTACTCACCTGGGATGATGCAGATGGTAAAGCTACATTCTGGCATTCATCTGCTCACCTGATGGCTGAGGCTGTAGAAGGGGCTTTTCCTGGCGTAAAATTCTGGGTAGGGCCTGCAATTGAAAAAGGGTTTTACTACGATATGGACCTGGGCGATAGAAAAATTACCGAAGAAGATCTGCTTTTGCTGGAGAAAAAGATGAATGAACTGGCAAAGCAAAAAAATCTTTTTATCCGTAAGCCAATGCCCAAGGCCGAAGCTGTGCAATACTTTACCGAAAAAGGAGATGAATATAAACTGGACCTGTTGAGTAATTTAACCGATGGTGAAATTACTTTTTACACACAGGGAGGTTTTACCGATCTGTGCCGTGGGCCTCATATTCCCAATACCGGTTTTATTAAAGCCATTAAGCTTACCAGCATTGCCGGTGCTTATTGGAAAGGCGATGAAAAAAACAAACAGCTTACCCGTATTTATGGTGTTACTTTTCCGGAGCAAAAAGAACTGGATGAATATATATTGATGCTGGAAGAAGCAAAAAAAAGAGACCATCGTAAACTGGGTAAAGAACTGGGCATTTTTACTTTTAACGATGATGTGGGGCCCGGCCTTGCTTTGTGGCTACCCAATGGTACCATCATTATTGAAGAACTGGAAGCGCTTGCCAAACAAACTGAAAAGGAAGCCGGTTACAAGCGTGTGGTTACACCTCATCTTGCCAAAGAGAATATGTATTTAACCAGCGGGCATTTACCGTATTATGCAGATAGTATGTTTCCGCCTATGAAAATGGATGGCGAAACTTATTATCTGAAACCAATGAACTGTCCGCATCACCATAAAATTTTTGATGCCGAGCCCAAGAGCTATAAAGACCTGCCATACAGGATTGCAGAATATGGAACCTGCTACCGTTTTGAACAAAGCGGCGAATTATTCGGCCTTATGCGGGTGCGTTGCCTGCACATGAACGATGCTCATATTTATTGCAGTAAGGAAGACTTTGCACAGGAGTTCAGGGCAGTAAATGAAA
>JAOAUI010000107.1 GCA_030157685.1 Ferruginibacter sp.
TTGCTGACGGTGAATGACGAACACCTTTTTACCGGCGCAGCGTGGGGTCTGTGCAAAGGAGTTCTTCATGCAAAGTTTGTTTCAAAGAAAACAACAGATGCTACGGAGAACAATTTGATGCCCAATGAACCGAAAGTACAAGTGAGTGACACAACGAAGATGCCATGAAAAACATAAGCTGGTATCAAAATTTCATTCTCTGTATCCTAACTGCATTAAATATAGCCAACAAAGCTACTCCTACATCTGCAAAAACGGCTTCCCACATTGTAGCAAGGCCACCTGCACCTAATACTAATACTATTGCCTTTACTGCAAATGCAAGTGTGATATTTTGCCAAACGATTTTCTTTGTTTGCTTACCAATATTTATTGCCATTGCAATTTTACTTGGCCTGTCGTCTTGTATTACAACATCTGCGGTTTCAATAGTAGCATCACTTCCTAAACCACCCATTGCTATGCCTACATTGCTCAATGCCACTACCGGGGCATCGTTTACACCATCGCCTACGAATGCAACAGTTTCGTTCCGGCCTTTTATTTCTTTTACTTTGTTTACTTTATCTTCTGGCAATAAATCGCCAAAAGCATTATCTATTCCTAATTTATCTGCAACAAATTTTACAACATTGCTTTTGTCGCCACTCAGCATAGTTGTTTTTACATTCATGCTATGCAGTTTGTCAACTGCTTCCTGCGCATCTTCTTTAATGCTATCAGCAATGGTGAGATAACCTGCAAATTTTTTCTCGTAAGCAATGGCAATTAAAGTGTAAACAATACTTGCAGGGTCAATGTCGTATTTGATAGAAAATTTATCCATCAATTTAAAATTGCCTACCAATAATTCTTTACCATTTACTTCTGCTTTTAAGCCATGCCCTGCAATTTCTTCTACTGCATTTAATTTTATTTCGGTATTGATATTGCCAACAAAATCGTGAATGGCAGTTGCAACGGGATGGGTACTTTGACTTTCCAAAGCATTTACCATTTGCAGGATTTCATCTTTATTAAACTCGGGTTTTATAACAACTTCCTGCACTTTAAAAACGCCTTCGGTCATAGTGCCGGTTTTATCCATCACTACATTTTGAATATTGGCAATAACGTCTAAAAAGTTGCTGCCTTTAAATAATATTCCATTCTTGCTTGCTGCACCAATGCCGCCAAAATAGCCTAACGGAATTGAAATAACCAATGCACAGGGGCATGAGATAACTAAGAAAACCAATGCCCTGTATAACCAATCTCTGAAAACATAATTATCTACAAATAGCATTGGTAAAACACAAATCAGAATGGCTAAAGCAACAACAATCGGTGTATAGATTTTTGCAAACTTGCGGATGAATAATTCAGTAGGTGCTTTTTGAGCAGTAGCATTTTGCACCATTTCTAAAATCTTGCTCAACTTACTATCTGTGTAAGCAGTAGTAACTTTTATCTGTGCAACGGTGTTTAAATTTATCATGCCAGCCAAAACAGTTTCACCTTTTGCTTTAGTGTCTGGTTTGCTTTCGCCGGTGAGTGCTGCGGTATTGAATGATGCAGTTTCTGAAATTAACTCCCCATCCAATCCTAATTTTTCACCTGACTTTAGTTGGATAATATTACCAATTTTTGCATCTGCCGCTTTTATGGTTTTAGCCTGGTTATTTTCTAAAATCGTCACTTCATCAGGTCGCTGGTCAAGCAAGGATTTTATATTTGCCTTTGCTCTTTTCACTGCCATCGTCTGAAACACTTCACCAACTGCATAGAATAACATTACTGCTACGCCTTCAGGATATTCGCCAATGGCAAATGCACCAATGGTTGCAATAGTCATTAATAAAAACTCTGAAAATATTTCGCCTTTTCCAATGCTTTCAACTGCTTCTTTAATTACAGGAAAGCCTACGGGTAAATAAGCTATTGCATACCAAACAATCCTTACCCATCCTGTAAACCAGCTTTGCGGAAACCAATTATCTAATGCAATGGCAGCAAATAAAAGAATCAAACTAATGATTGCAGGTAGAAACATTTGCAATGTTGTTTGACTGCCTCCTGAATGGTCATGCCCGTCGCCTTCTTCATGGTCGTGGTCATGTCCATCATCATGGCTATGGCCTTCTTTCAATAATGATGAAGCACCGGCTTTGCTGTAAATTTTTTCTTCCTGTGTACAGCAAGTCATCCTGCCTTGTGCATCGTAGGTGTGTTTATGTTTTGGGTCTTTATTTATCATGTATTACCTTTTAAATATTGCAAATAAAAAAAGGTTGCAGACGTTTCCATCTGCAACCCTTTATATTAAATGTGTTGTTAGTATTAAGCCCTGAAAGCACTTACCATTCCTAAGACGGATGCAAGCATCACCACACATTTCCAGCAACTGAGCCTGTTCATTTTCATTTTTATAAATTTTATGAATGTAAAAATACATACTAATTAGTTTTAGTATTGTTAATGATTGCCGCAAGGTCTTCCGGTATTTCCATTTGTTTTAACGGGGGCACATTAGCACCACCGGTGTTACCAATTGGCACAGTACCAACAAATGATTTTACACCGCCAAAAACCAAACGGGTTATTTGGCCTAAAACTTCTTTTGTGCTTTTTATTTTAATACCAAACTTCAACATTAGCCAATGTACATAGGAATGTTGCAGTGGATACCGTTGCCCTAAAATGTGAGCCCTTTCATAATGCCGCCAGCACTCTTGTAATTTTCCCTGCTGTAATAAAGTTGTTGCTTTATTCAGTTCAGTTTGATAAAAGGGTTTTAGTGTTTTTGGCATTGCTGTATAAAATTTCATGCTGCTTTTTTTTAATGTTCATGTTCGCCGGTATTGGTCATTTTTGCTAATACAAAAAATGCACCTTTCACAACAATCTTTGCACCTTTGGGAATTTCTTTGAGTAAGGTTATTTCTGTGTAGCCAACATCAGTAGTGCCTTTGGCAACAGGTATGATTTCAAAGGTCAGTCCTTTTTCTTCCTCATGTTCCGGTTCCTCCTTAACATTATGTTTAATACTGTCTTTACTACCGGCAGTATGTTCATCTTCAGCATGTTTATCTGTAAGCATAAAGATATAATCTTGTCCGGCTATAGTTATTATGGCTTCTGTTGGCACAGCCGGTACGGTTGCTTTTTCCAAACTGATAGCGGCAGTAATATTCATACCGTCTATTAATCCTGTTTTATCACCCTGCACCATAGCATGTACCGTAACTGCTTTGCTCTCCCCTTCAAAAGATGAGCCTAAAGAAAAAATCTGTGCATCATATTCTTTACCCGGATTGTTGGTAAGGGTGAAATGTATTAGCTGGTTATTTTTCAGCTTGGGCAAATCTTTTTCATATACAAACAAATCAAGGTGCAATTGGCTGTTGTCAACAATTTCAGCAACCGCTGTACTTACATCTACATAACTGCCCATTTTTACCATTACATTACTTACTACGCCACTGATAGGGCTTGTGATGGCAAGTACTGAAATCAGTTTTCCACTGGATAGCCTTGCCGGATTAATACCCATCAACTGTATTTGTTGCTGCAATGTGGATTTTAGTGTCCGCAATGTTCTTAGTTCCGTCTCTGCTGCCTGTAAATTTTTTAAAGCTCCTGCATTACCTGCATTCAGTTCTTTTTGCCGTTTTACTTCTAATTCAGCCATCACAATTTTTCCATTCACACTCAGGTAATCACTTTGCACCTGTATAAATTCAGGGTTGGCAACGGTGGCTATCACCTGTCCTTTTCTTACAACATTACCAGGTTGTACGGATAAGGATTTTATTACTCCGCTGTAAATAGAGTTTACACTGGCTTTGTTTTGATTAGGTACTTTCAGCACACCATTAGTTTTGAGTGCCGCTGTTAGTTGTTTGTCTTCAATAACTCCTAATTCAACGCCAATGCTTTTAATCTGTTCCTCTGTCAGCGTGGCGGTGTTTTTGTTTTCATGTTCGTCTGTATGCCCTTCTTCTTCGGGTTTGGCTGCTTCGGCATTGCCTTTACTACCGCAGGAAGTAAAGGATACAAGACTTGTGAGAATGACTGCTATTATTAAAAACTTCTTCATCGTTATATTTTTTATTGATTGATGTAATAGTAATACTGAATCACTGACTGATTGTATTCATTCAGATTTTCTAAATAGTTTTTTTGAATCTCAATGGCTTGTGTTAAGAATTGTGATAGTTCAGCAAAACTTATTTCACCGGCACGGTAAGCCAATGATGCTGCTTTAATTATTTCATCAGCCTGCCGCAAACCGGTTGTTTCATAAAAAGACAACATGCTTTTGTTCTTACCTACTTCCTGCTGCATTTGCAATTGCCGGGTAGTTAAAAGCTGTTTATCATAGTCGTATTGCTTTTGCTGCACAGCCATATCAGCCTGAGCCACTTTTACTTTATTGCGGTAAGCATTTGCACCAAACAACGGAAAGGCTGCTGATACAGAAAAGCCAGTAAACGGGTCTTTTGCCCCCCACAATCGCTGACTAAAGAAACGACCTGCAAACTCAGGTTTATTTTCATTCTTTATTACTCCAATTCCTGCATTGGCAATATTGACTGTTTGCGATTGCAATGCCAGTACGGGGTGAATACTATCATTTGCAATTCCCGGCATTGATAATTTTTCCAGTGGCATCATTACCGGCAGCATCAGTTCGTTTGTATTAACTAATTGCATCAACGACTGCTGTTGTATCTGAATTTCATTACTCATTTGAATTAACAATGCCTGTAGCTCACTCATTCTTACATTGGCTGCAATGCTGTCTAATCCCGGACTGTCGCCAGTTTTTACTTTAAGGATGGCTGCATTGCTTAATGATTTGTAAATGCTATCTAAGCGGTGATACAATTGCTGTTTGTCCTGCAAGTACCATAGCTGATAATAAACTGTTCTTACATCTCTTTTAATATCAATTTCAATAGCGGCTGTATTTGCCTGGTAATACTTCAACTGTTCGCCATACAGATTTTTTTGTGCTTTGTATAAACCTGGCCATGCTACGCTTTGTGATAGGCCAATTTTAAGTATGCCTTTATTATCGCTTGGCCGAAAATCTTCATTTTCTGCAAATACACCTGTCTTTGGTAAAGCAGTTGCTGTTTTTTTTTGTGCCTGACCTTTACTTATCTGCTGGTTATTTATTTCGTATTGCAGGTTATTTTTTGCCAAAGTAATAGCTTCTGTAATACTTACTCTTTTTGCAGATGGTTGCTGTGCCTGCACATTGTTTGACAAACACAATAAAACAATACCTGCTATTACTGTTGTTACAGGTTTCATTTTGGGTTTTCTTTTAGATGAAAAAATAATGTAGAGCAAAGGCAATACTACCAGTGTAAGGAAAGTTGCTGTTATCAAACCGCCAATTACAACTGTTGCCAATGGCTTTTGCACTTCTGCACCTGCGCCACTTGATAATGCCATTGGTATAAAACCTAATGATGCTACCATAGCAGTCATTAACACTGGCCGCAGACGGATTTTTGTGCCTTCTATTACTCTTTGTATAATGTCTTTAATACCGTCTTTTTCTAACTGATTAAAGGTGCTGATTAAAACAATACCATTTAACACTGCTACTCCAAACAATGCAATAAAGCCCACACCTGCGGAAATACTGAATGGCATTCCTCTAAGCAGCAGAGCAAACACACCACCTATTGCACTCATTGGGATAGCAGTAAAAATAAGTGCAGCTTCTTTCATTGAACCGAAGGTGAAGTAGAGTAAAAGGAAAATCAATGCCAGTGCCACCGGCACTGCAATTTTTAATCTTGCAGAAGCTTCCTGTAAATTTTCAAATGTGCCGCCGTAAGTATAGTAATATCCTGTTGGCAGAATTTTGGCAACATTTAGTTTTTCCTGAATCTCCTTAACCACACTGGCTACATCACGGTCTTTCACATTAAAGCCAACCACTATTCTACGTTTACCTTCTTCACGGCTAATTTGTGCAGGACCTTCTTTAAAAGAAACGGTTGCTACCTGTGATAATGGAATCTGATTCCCGTCTGTAGTTGCCACAAATAAATTGCTGACATCATCAATAGATGTACGGCTTGCACTATCGAGCCTTACCACTAAATCAAACTTTCGTTCATTTTCAAAAATCACTCCCGCTGCTTCACCTGCAAAGGCTGTACTGATAGTATGGTTTATGTCTTCAATATTCA
>JAOAUI010000108.1 GCA_030157685.1 Ferruginibacter sp.
CCAATGGCGATTTTAATGAAGCCATGCAATGGATGAATGAACTGGATAAAGAATATAAACTCACCAACAATGAATATGGCATTGGTGATTTTATTGACGACCTGAAAGCAAAAGGATACATTGATGATGGAAATGAAAAAGGCGAAATAAAGATCACTTCCAAAACCGAGCAGGGCATCCGCAAAAAAAGCCTGGAAGAAATTTTTGGCAAGCTGAAGAAAACCAAATCAGGCAATCATCAAACTTTTAAACCCGGTGGCGGCGATGAAATAAATCCCGAGACAAGGCCCTTTCAGTTTGGCGATACCATGGAGCAGATTGATTTTACCAACAGCATCCGCAATGCACAGATCAATCATGGCATTGATAGTTTTAAAATGCAGGAAGATGACCTGGAAATACGGGAGACTGATTTTAAATCGCAGACATCTACTGTTTTAATGATAGACATCTCCCACTCGATGATATTATATGGTGAGGACAGAATTACACCGGCAAAAAAAGTGGCGATGGCGCTGAGTGAACTCATTCAAACCAAATACCCGAAAGACACATTGGATATTGTTGTATTTGGCAATGATGCCTGGCCCATTGAAATTAAAGACCTGCCCTATTTACAGGTTGGGCCTTACCATACCAATACCGTTGCCGGCCTTGAACTGGCGATGGATATTTTGCGCCGCCGTCGCAATCCAAACAAGCAGATATTTATGATTACCGATGGCAAACCAACCTGTTTAAAAGTGGGCACACGTTATTATAAAAACAGTTGGGGTGTTGACAGGAAGATATTAAATCGTTGCATGAGTTTAGCCACGCAGTGTAAAAAATTAAAGATCCCCATCACCACATTTATGATAGCTACAGATCCTTACTTACAAAAATTTGTACAGGAATTTACGGAGTGTAATAATGGTAAAGCATTTTTTGCAGGACTGGATAAACTGGGGAGTTTTATATTTAAGGATTTTGAAAGCGGGAAGAGGAAGACGGTGTATTAAAATTTTCACGCAAAGCCTTAAAGAAGCAAAGCTTTGCGACTTATTTACTATGTGCCTTTGCGTGAAAAATAAACAACAATTAATCAGGTTACATAAAATCAAAAAATGGATAGTACCAAAATCAAAACTTTAGGCGAATTAAAAAACAGCGGCTATGTTTCCAAAAGCATCAAGCAGGAGATACGTGAAAATCTTATCAAAAAAATTCAGGCAAAAGAAAATCCCTTCCCCGGTATTTTGGGTTACGAAGATTCTGTAATACCCGATACAGAAAGAGCATTATTATCTCAACACAATATTTTGTTTTTAGGTTTACGTGGGCAGGCAAAAACACGTATGGCCAGGCAGATGATCGACTTGCTGGATGAATACATCCCCGTTGTTGCCGGCAGTGAGATCAATGATGATCCGCTGCAACCCATATCACGCTATGCATT
>JAOAUI010000109.1 GCA_030157685.1 Ferruginibacter sp.
GCATTGGAAATTCTGAAAACAAAAAAGAACCGTATTCTGTTACAGCAAAAAACAAAACTTGCTGCTACACATCAATATAAATCTGTTTTAAACGGTATACTTACACAGAAAAACGATCTTGGTAATTACACCGATTGGAAAGAAGAAGGTGGCAGAGAAACAACAGCAACAGAAAAAGAAGATCTGATATTTGCCAATATTGTCTGCAAGCATTTAAAGAGCAATGCTATTGCGTTGGTAAAAAACAAACAATTGATTGGTAAAGGCTGCGGACAAACTTCCCGTATTGATTCCCTGCGCCAGTCAATTGAAAAAGCAAAGCAGTTTAATTTTGATCTTACAGGCGCTGCATTGGCAAGCGATGCTTTCTTTCCATTTGACGACTGTGTAAAGATTGCACATGCTGCCGGCATTGCATCATTCATACAGCCCGGAGGTTCTATACGTGATAAAGATTCAATTGAATATTGCAAAGCAAATGGTTTAGCGATGGTGATTACCGGGCTCAGGCATTTTAAACATTAACTACATTCTTATAAATGATCAGCAGCAAACATTTGCCAAAAGGAAAAGCTGGCGGATACCTGGCTTTGGCAATCACCAGTATTGTTTGGGGTACCACCTGGGTTGCCAGCAAAATTGGTGTTGCTGAAATGCCTGCATTGCAGATGGCTTATATACGCCAGTTTCTGGGAGGTATTTGTTTTGTACTTTTTTTCATGCTGTATAAAAAATTGTCCCTTCCTACCCGCAAAGAATTTATGTGGTTGCTGATAATGGCCCTGCTGATGTTTGTGCTGGCAAACGGTTTAAGCACATGGAGCTTGAATTTTATACCAACCGGTTTAAGTGCATTGGTGGGTGCTTTATATCCATTGAGTGTAGTTATTATTGAAATGGTTTTCTTCAAAAGCCGCAACATGACCGTACTTACTTTTATAGGCCTGTTACTGGGTATAACCGGTATTGGTATTGTGTTTTATGAAAACGCATTTCAACATCACCCCCAGGGATTTATTTTTGGTGTTGTCTTATCAGTGATTGCCATGCTCAGCTGGAGTGTGGGTACTATTGTTATTGTGCGAAAGAAAACCAAACTCAATCCATATTATGCCACCGGCTGGCAAATGCTCATCGGCGCATTTATCTTATTTATTGTTGCTGAAACTACGCAACCAACCATTCCAATTGTAAGTATTCCGGCTAAAGCATGGGGTGCCATCACTTACCTGGTACTGGCTGGCTCCTTACTGGCCTTCATTGCTTTTATTTATTCCATGAAAAAATTGCCTGCAGCTATTTCATCGCTATATGCTTATATCAATCCGCTGGTGGCGATGGTAACAGCCGCCATTGTACTGCACGAAAAACTTACCATGTATATTTTGTGGGGAGCTATTGTAACACTGGCTGGTGTGTTCCTGGTAAATT
>JAOAUI010000110.1 GCA_030157685.1 Ferruginibacter sp.
ACCAATCAACATTCCATTCAGGATGTACTTTTCTTCCCGATGATGCGGCCTGAAAGAAACGAGGAATAAAGTTTTAAAACAAATTTAAAAAGCTGCTGTACCTGTATGGCAGCTTTTTCGTTAATATCCGCTCTTCAATTTCAGCCTGATATTTTCTCCCAAAAAAGTTATCTTGTCAACTCAATTAAAACCACATTTTAAATATGATAAAGCGCATTAAGCAAATTGCAGCCATTGCTGCAATATTGATTATTAGTCTGTGCACACAGGCACAAAAAAAAGAGCTGGGCGATGACCAGTTTTTCAAGAGTAATTTTAAAGGTATTACCCAATCCCTTCCTTCTGTTGTTAAATGGATAGATGACAGTCATTTTATTTTAAGGAGAGATGGAAAAAGCCTGGAGATTGATTGCAAGACCGGAGCAGAAAAAGAATACGTAGAGCCCAATATCATCAAAGGCTCCGTAGCAACTACACCTGAAATTGTTGTTAAGGGAAACGATCTGTATTGGAGAAAAAATGTTGAAGACATCCGGCTAACCAACGATTCGGCCAAAGAAATAAACCAAACCCTTAGTCCCGATGGTAACTATGTTGCTTATACAAAAAACAATGACCTATACACTGTAAATCTTACTACAAAAAAAGAGACAAGGTTAACCAAAGATGGCAGCGAAACCATTTTAAACGGATATGCAAGCTGGGTGTATATGGAAGAGATACTGGGCCGCAGCGGCAGGTACCGTTCGTTTTGGTGGAGCCCCGATAGCAAGCATATTGCTTTCTTCAGGTCGGATGATTCAAAGGTTCCGGTGTTTACCATCAGTGATGCACCTGGTTTGCATGGTGTTGTTGAAACGCAGCGCTATCCCAAAGTTGGTGACCCCAACCCCGAAGTAAAAGTTGGTATTGTTGAACCAGAAGGAAATAATATTGTTTGGGCTGCTTTTAATGAAAAAGATGACCAGTATTTTGGCGGGCCTTACTGGAAGCCTGATGGAAGCACTTTGTTGGTGCAGTGGATGAACCGCCTGCAGGATAATTTAATTATTTACGAGGTAAATACTTTTACAGGGGCGAAATCTGAATTTTACAATGAAAAACAAAAAAGCTGGATTGACCTTGATGATCACGCAGGCCGAATTCAGTTTTTAAAAAACAATACAGGCTTCATTCTTAACAGCGATGTTACCGGGTGGAATCATTTATATTTTTACGACATGAAGGGCAAACTGGTGAATGCCATCACTTCCGGAAAATTTACCGTAACCAATGTAAACTATGTGGACGAAAAGAAGGGTGTACTTTATTTTACGGCAAGAAGTTTGGAAAATACTGCCAGAAATGATTTTTACAGAGTTAATGTAGATGGTAAAAATATGGAACGCCTTACAGTGGGCGATTACAATAATTCCATCAACCTGTCGCCGGATGGTTCATATTTTGTGGTTACCTGTAATAATACAGCCACACCAACCAAAATGACTTTAATGAGCACCAAAAGAAAGATTATTAAAGAACTGGGCGATAGTAAAGGAACTGAATTTGATAATTATAATCTTGCTAAAACAGAACTCATACGTGTAAAAAGCGATGATGGTTTGTATGACCTGCCCATGAAAGTTACCTGGCCGCTTAATATGGATAAGAACAAAAGATATCCTGTTTTAATCTCTGTTTACGGCGGGCCAAATGCCGGCAGTGTGATGGACACCTGGAGTTTTAGCGGCAACCAGCAATGGTATGCAAAGGAAGGTTTGATACAGGTTGTGATGGATCACCGTGCCAGCGGCCATTTTGGAAAGGAAGGCGTAGCCAATATGTACCACAACCTGGGTTATTGGGAAATGAAGGATTATAGTACGATGGTAAAGTGGTTAATTGCAAATGGTGGTGCCGATGCATCTAAAATTTGTATCACCGGCTTTAGTTATGGAGGTTATATGACCTGCTATGCATTAACCTATGGCAGCGATGTTTTTACACATGGCATGGCTGGCGGCAGTGTTACCGACTGGACACTATATGACTCACATTATACGGAACGGTATATGGGCACACCAGCCAATAACCCGGAAGGCTATAAAAGCAGTAATGTAATGGCACATGTTGCTAAATACAAAGGCATGATACAAATTGTTCACGGCATGATAGATGACAATGTACACATGCAAAACAGTATACAATTCATCAGTAAACTGCAGGACCTGAAAAAAGATTTTGAATTTATGCCCTACAGCGGTGGCCGCCACGGATGGGGCGGAAACAAAGGCCTGCATTTTCAAAACATGAAAACAAAATTTATTTATAAATATTTACTGGAGAAGGAAGTTCCAAAAACGATGTTGAAATAAGTTTTTGGACAACAAGTAACGCCACAACTGAATAAATTAATTTTTACCGGTTGTGGCATTTTCATTTTTAAATCTTAAAGCTGTCTGGTTATTGCAGTTTTGAATTTTATTGCTTAATTTTTCGGTGCAAACTAAAACCAATTAATATGAAATCTCCTCTTGCAACCCGGCTTGCCGAAATACTTTTTGCTTTAGCTATAGGATTTTTTGGTGTATTGCATTTCCGGAATGTTGATATGATGAGTGGCATGATTCCCGATTATATGCCTGGCGATGGCAAGGTATGGATCTATATAACCGGTGGAGGTTTAATTGCCGCAGCGCTGGCAATCATTATTAATAAATTTAAAACGCCTGCCTGTTACCTACTGTCTATCATGCTACTCATCTTTGTTTTTACGTTACACCTGCAACCTGCCCTGGATGGCAACCCCGGAAGTCTTTTAAAAGATACAGCTCTGGCCATGGCTGCTATAATTATTGGTAACAGATCTTCAAAATAAAAAAACCTCCCTTTTCATCAGGAGGCTTTTTAATATCAAGAAATTATTTCTTCTTCAGTTTTCTTTTCATGGTAAGATAATCCAGGAAATAAATTACTCTTACTGAAAGGCTGTTAAACTGGTCTCCGCTTATTGTATTACCAAGATTCTTTGTATAATTTTTTTCAAATTCCCTGTTAAAGCTTTCTCCAATATCTTTCCATACAATGCTAAAAAAGCTACCCTGTGCAAACTGCCAGTTGTACACCATATCCACACTTAAGTAATTATAATTTTGTCTTACATTTTTTGTGAAGGTGTTGGTTGGTGTTTGCAGGTTCCCGTAAGTATCCAGCTCGTAAAATTGTTGCGGATTTACCTTGCTCCAATAATGCCTGGCTCTTAAAGTAAGGCCCATCTTGTTGGTAAAATTGTATTTAACGTTTATCACATTTTCAACGCTGTTTACGTTTCTTCTGGAAAAGAATATCGTATCTCCTATTCTGGCTGCCCAGCCAGACTGGTTTTTACTGCTGCTTGCAAATACTGAACCATCTACAGAGAATTTACTGTTGAATCTTATTTTTCCATAGAAGCTCAGGTCTAAGTTTTTACGATGAAAAACACCGCCCGTACCTGCATACATACTTCCACCCCAGGATAGTTTTTTGGCTGAATTACTTTCCCACCATAGGTTTGCATTTATTCTTCCTTTATTATTAAAAACACGGCCATAATATCTGGGTTCATAAAAATCGTGACTGTTTGGTCCTCCGTTAATATTCACACCAAACCACCACAGTTTTTTTGTTTGTGCATTAAAATTTAAATTGATGCCTGCGTTTTGATACATCATTTCCTTACGCCTCAGCACATCAATAGGTGAAACCAGCCTGCTGTACCATCCATTTACATTTATCCTTATCTGGTTATACCACCCTTTGGGTTTTATCCAGTTATAGCCTGCCCAAAAACCCTGATCCATGGTATTATTGTTTGTAAAATAACCGAAATCGCTTTTGTCGTATTTATCATTAAACAAATCCTGCCAGATGTTGAACGTAAACCGGCCACTTGTTTTTCCAAAATAAATGCTGTGAGCATAACCGGTTGTGGTTTTACCACCTTCTTCTATTAAGTTGCTGAAACTTACGTTACCACCAATATTCCATTTGTTTTTTTTATCATTAAAATCAAAAAGGGCAGATGTAACATTGGCATCATAATCGTTACCGCTGCGCCATACATTTGTATTAACCAGCGAAACGCTGCTGTTGTTTTTTAGGGTTTGATCAAACACCAGTATATTATAATTGGTAAGCGGCATATTTTCTTCACGATATTCTTCCTGGGTTGAAGCATCTTTAAAAATGGCTGTTTGCTTTTGCGTAACCGCATTCAGCACACCTATACCCAGCCCCTTTTGTGTACGGCCGCTTATTTTAGTAGCATTAATAATTTTTGCCTGACCAGGATACTCAACAGTTTCATCACTAAATGAGCGTGGATTGAATTTGCTGAAACTGGGTTCAAGGCCAATTCTTCTGCTATAAAATAAATTGCCTTTATTAAACAGTTCAACACCTTCTGTAAAAAATGCACGGTTCTCATTAAACCGTTGTTCAAATGGCGAAAGATTTAATACCCTGTTATCTGATTGTACCTGGCCAAAATCCGGTATCAGCGTCATATCCAAAGTAAATGCCTGGTTTAAACCATACTTAACATCCATGCCGCCATTAAAAGTTGTTTTATTTTTATTATCCTTAGCTGTGCCATCATGGTTTTGATATGCAGAAAAATAGGGTGAAAACTGCAGGCGCATAGGAGGCTTAATATTTTCAAGGCCGGTAAGGCTTCCTTCCTGTGTTAAAAAGCCATTTATATTCTGATCTACCGGCTGCCAGAAAAAATCCTGGCCTGTTTTTTTTCTTCTCCGCATGATGTTCAGCCCCCAGTCCTGTACCCGCTTGTTTCCAAACCTGATTGCAGAAAATGGAATGAACATTTCAAAACTCCAGCCGTCGTTGTTGATCTTTGCGGCACTTTTCCAAACGGCATTCCAGCTAAAGTCTTCATTGCCGGGCGATACTTTCGAATCCATCTGCTCGCCAAGCGGTGTTACAAAATACTCAAACCCATTTAATTTATCCTGGTAAGTGTCAATGATAACACCTCCAAAATCATTGTTTCCAAAACCATCCCTTCCAATAAGTTCAGAAGCAATACTGTCTTTTGTTTTTTCGTGATAATAACCGCCTATATAAATGCCTTCGTTATTATAGGCAATATATACTTCCGAAGCATTGTCGGCACTTTCGGTTCTTAAAGATACCGGCCGCGATTCAATAAACTTATCAGCTTTGGAAGCTTCTTTCCAGGCTGCATCGTCTAAAACCCCGTCAATTTTTATGGTAGAAGTAATTCTTTTAGCGGCAAGCTGCCTTTTTGCAGTTTGACCGAATGCGGCGGATGTAAGCAGTATGCAAAAGCATAATGCTTTAAGTTTAAAACATTTCATGGCTATACTTTATTGGTTTGCGAAAACATCATTCATGGCGTAATGATGCTGGTACGAAATTAAACGTACAACTTCAATAAAGGTTACCGTTCATCACAGAAAAAGGCTTTTAGGAATTTATTAACAGCCGGTTTTAAACAAAAAGATCCTTATACAATTGTGCGCCGGGCACAACAGAATATTTGTCAAGGTCAGTTATTCCTTCTGCGGCCAGTACATCTTCATCAATAAAGGTATTGCCTGTGCAGGATGTGGAAGGCTTAGATAAAATATAGAAAGCTGCATCAGCAATAATATCCACCGTGCGGCTCATCTTCATCAGCATTTCGCCGCCCAGTAAGTTATTTACTGCTGCCGTGGCAATGGTTGTACGTGGCCAAAGGGCATTGGTTGCCACATTGTATTTTTTAAGCTCGGCAGATAAGCCCAGCGCAATCATACTCATATCGTATTTGCTGATGGTATATGCCAGGTGGTTTTCAAACCATTTCAGGTCCATATTTATTGGGGGCGATAAATTTAAAATATGCGCATTGGTTCCTTTTTTAAGAAAAGGGATACAGGCACGGCTCATCATAAAAGTTCCCCGTACATTAATATCGTACATCAAATCAAAACGCTTGGGTTCGGTTTGTTCGGTTGGTGTAAGGTTGATGGC
>JAOAUI010000111.1 GCA_030157685.1 Ferruginibacter sp.
CCTGTTTTGTACAATTTTGATGGTGTTTAATAATTTACCCAGGCCTTCCAGGGCAAAAAATTCGGTTTGTACCGGTACCACCACGCTGTCGGCTGCTGTTAATGCATTCACAGTAATTAATCCCAGCGATGGAGAGCAGTCGATGATGATGAAATCATAATTATCGCGGATGGGTTCCAGTATTTTTTTTAAAACGGTTTCCCGGTTGGGGTAGTTAATCATTTCAATTTCGGCACCCACCAGGTCAATATGCGATGGCAACAGGTCTAAAAAAGGAATATCCGATTTTAAAATAATATCCTTTGCCTGCGCATCATTCACCATGCAATCGTACAGGCTTTGTGTAATATTATGCAGGTCGAAACCAGTGCCGGTGGTACTGTTGGCCTGTGGGTCGGCATCTACCAGCAGGGTTTTATATTCCAGCACGGCAAGGCTTGCCGCCAGGTTTATAGCTGTGGTTGTTTTGCCTACTCCGCCTTTTTGATTTGCTACACCTATTATTTTCGCCATGTGTTCGTTGTTCGTTGTTGGTTGATAGTTGTTCGTGGAGCTGCCCGTTCAACGAACAACTATCTACGGCCAACGGTTTTAAGAGTGCCAAAGATAGACTTCCTGATTTAATAAAATATTTTTCAATCCCAACCGTCTTTGTCAAAAAAGAACTGATATTTCTGTACAAATTGCTGTCAGGATGGCAAATTTAACCATTCGGCATAAAATTGGACAACAAAGAAGCATCTTAATTGTAATATTGGATAATTAAGTTTTTAAAGCAGCAGTTTTATGGTCACAATTATATCGGGCACAAACCGAAAACACAGCAATACATCCAAAATAGCCAGGCAATACCAGTTGATCTTACGTGATAAGGGCATTGAAGCCGCGATATTGTCGCTGGAAGACCTGGACCTCTTGCATTACAACACAGCATTTGAAACCATTGAAAATGAGATTTTAATACCCACTACACATTTCATTATCATTTCGCCTGAATACAATGGCAGTTTTCCGGGAGTATTAAAAATGCTTTTCGATACCAGCCGTTCACACGAAATATGGTTTCATAAAAAAGCATTGCTTACCGGTGTAGCCACGGGCCGGGCCGGAAACCTGAGGGGAATGGATCACCTGGCAGATGTGCTGAATTATATGAAGATCACTGTGCATCCCAATAAACTTCCCATTTCGTCGGTAAACAGTGTGGTTAGCAGCGATGGGGAAATTATTGATAATAACACGTTAAAAGCAATCAGCCAGCAACTGGATGAATTCATTTTATGGGCATCTTTACAATCTCTACCTTTAAACAAGTAAACCAATAAACCCTTTCCATGCGTACACCATTAGGAGCATTCATCGTTGTAGCAATTATGCTTTTGATGGATACTTATATTTTCCAGGCTATTAAAACGGTAAGCCAG
>JAOAUI010000112.1 GCA_030157685.1 Ferruginibacter sp.
ATTGAACTGTTAAATGGCGATTGTGAAACAATAAACTTTAAAAATGATTCGTTTGAAGCGGTAACTGTGGCTTTTGGCGTACGTAATTTCGAAAACCTGGAAAAGGGTTTGGCCGAAATACTACGGGTGTTAAAACCCGGCGGAAAACTGGTGGTGCTGGAATTCAGCAAACCTAAATCCGCCGTTGTAAAAGCTTTTTATAATTTTTATATGAAGATCATCTGCCCTGTGGCAGGTAAAATATTCTCTAAAAACCGCGACGCATACCAATATCTCGACGAATCAATTCAAAAATTCCCTGAAGGGAAAAATTTTACCAATATCCTGGATAACCTGGGATATAAGAACACTTACACTAAACCATTGAGCTTAGGCATATGCAGTATTTATTGCGGAGAAAAATAATTAATATCGGTATAGCTGTTTTCTTTTGTCCTTTAATTGGCTTTGCACAATTAAGGCAGGAAGTAAACCAGGAAGATCATGACGATAAGCGGATACGTTTTGGTATTACACTCGGTTCTAACCGGTCGCATTTTGCTTTTACGCATAATCCAAGTTTCCTTAGCCAGGCCCCGTTAGACAGCATTACTGTTATTGAAAGTGTTAACAGCACAGGTGTAAGCCTTGCCTGGTTGGTTAATATACGTTTGGGTAATCATTTCGATCTGCGTACCTATCCCGTATGTCTTACTTTTACCGAACGTAATTTTTTGTATAATCTCAGTTATCCCGATATACCGGCCGGAGAAGATTTTGTTACTGAGAAGAAAACACAATCCATTTCGCTGAGTGTTCCGGTGCAGATTAAATTCAGCAGCGACCGCATAAACAATTTTAAAGTGTACATGATTGGCGGCGGTAAAATTGAGTACGATCTTGCATCAAATGCCGGGGCCCGAAAAGCTGAGGAACAAATAAAACTGAAGAAATTTGATTACGGTGCTGAGGTTGGGCTTGGCTTCCATTTTTATTTTCCCATGTTTGTATTAACACCCGAAGTGAAAATGGGATGGGGTATCGGCAACCTGCACAGCAGGGATAAAAATCTTAAATTTTCAAGTACTATAGATAAGATCAACTCCCGGTCTGTCTTCTTTTCATTAACAGTAGAATAAAACTACTTCCTTATTGGTTCGTTGAGGAAGCAGTCTTCCACAAATTCCTACCAGAAGTATTTTAGAAAGTTGAAAAACAATTTTTTACAAAAATTGAATTTAGCCACGAAGACCCGAAGGCACTAAGGAAAATGCGTAGCATTTTTCTACTTCGTGCCTTTGTGCCTTCGTGGCAAACCTGCTTTCGCAGCGAAGCTGAGAAAAAATCTTTTGTGATTTGTAAAGAACTTAATTCTTTTAGTAGTGTCTCAGACTAAAAGTAAGCGGGTTCTCTTTTTAATAATCGTATCTCCTGTTAAACATATTAATTCTTACACCGCCGGTAAACATAGTGGTTGTAGCAGCCGTTGGATTAATCAATGTTTTGTAATGACGGTAAAGCCCGCTTACTTCAAAGAAAATATTTTCCCGTATTTCGTAAGATACCTGCAGGTAAGCATTTAAAACAGTTGCTTTATTGCCGCTGCCAATTTTAAATCCGTCGTTTTGAGTACGGGTTGTATAATCCCTGAAGATATTTGCACCATAATTTTTACCGGCACTATCCAGCCCCTGGTAATAATAAATGCCCTGTAAATACACATGCCATTTGGGTGCAGGCTGGTAACGCACTATGCACAAAAGCTCCTGAAAGTTGGCACCCAACGGGTGCGCCAGCGGCTGGTTGTAATGTGTGTAGTTGGAAATGGTATCGTTGTGTGTATAGGTAAAAGGCCTTACCCGGTTTGCTTCCAGTTGTATATCCAGGTTATCAATGCCAAATGCATCCAGGTATTTTACTCCCAGTTGTATACCCCACTTATTAACCCAGCTTCCTTTGTTGTCTTTAATTGCCGATAAAACAAATTCATCTAACAATAATTGTCCGTAAAGCTGTGCCCTGTGGGCAATATTGGCTTTAAAATCAAAACCTGCCAATGCATTATCGGGGCTGCCAATAGTGCCTTCAACATGCCTGTAAAAAATGATCGGGTTCAGGTATTGAAAATCAAAACGGTTTTTGCGGCCAAAGATCACACCTTCAAATAAACCAATATTCAGCCACTTGGTAACATTCATACTCAGGTGGTGCATGGCTGCATATTTACGGTCAAGCAATGTGTCGCCCACTTTTTTAAACTGCGGCATCAGTTCCATAAATAAGTTCTGGTAATTTATTTTCCAGATACGGGTATTCAGTTTTAAAAACAAATTGCTGTTGCCCCAGTCGCTTAAAAATAAACTGCGGTAACCATTGCCAATAAAATTCTTATCATAACCAAACTGCACATCAATGGCATTGCCGGCACGAACAGTTATATAGCCACGTGCATCAAAATAATCGTAACCGCTTGTTTTAAATGGTTTGTAAAAACCCACGCCCGGCACAGCTCTGAAATAGTTTACCTGCTGCTGAAAAAACTGCGGCCCTCTTTCCTGGTTATCTGTTAAGTAAGTGGAGAAGCCGATTTTTTTTCCAATGGTACCTCTGAGCGTAACACCTTTACTGTTTAAATAAATAGGTTTGCTGTAACCTGTTTCAATACCCTGCACGTATTGAAAAACCGGGTTCACCGCCAGGAAGAAATTCCTGGTTTTTACTTCTAAAAAATTGGGCTTGGTTTTATAGAAAGTTTTCAGAAAGGGCCGCTTGCTTAAAAAATCTTTTTTTGGCCCGGTTACCCATTCGCTGTTATTCATTAAAAAACTGGTGAGGTTGTATTCGTCCAGATCGGTAAGGCCCTGGCTGTTCCATTCCACGTATTTATCCTTTTGTGTTGCTGTGTCTATGTATCCAAGGCGTGCGCTGTCAATAAATTCAACCTGCTCTACAATATATTTTCTGTTGAAAGGCCTTACGGCAGAAAAATTAAGGTCGGTGTTTCTTTGCTGCTTAATTTCCATGCGGTCAACAAAATGCACATCTTTTGATCCCGGGGTTAAAAAAGTAGATTGTGCTGTTGCAAATGCGGGGCAAATAAAAAACAACAGTTTGAATAAGCTTTTAATAAATTGCATCAGATAATTTAAGTTTAACAGGTAACAGTATTCAAGTTATGCAAAAATACCTTTTTAAAAACATACAGGTTGTAAATGAAGGAAAAATTCAATCACTGGATGTATTAACAAACGGCGAAAGGATTGAGAAAATTGCAGGGGCAATAGAAACAAAGTATAAAGTTGCAGAGATAAACGGCGATGGGAAGCATCTTTTTCCCGGTGCCATTGATGACCAGGTACATTTTAGAGAGCCGGGCCTTACGCACAAAGCCACCATTTACACCGAAAGTAAAGCAGCTGTGGCCGGCGGCGTTACCAGTTTTATGGAAATGCCCAATACCGTACCCAATGCATTAACGCCGCAATTACTGGAAGATAAATATACCATTGCAGCCAATACATCACTGGCCAATTACTCATTTTTTATGGGCACCAGCAATAACAATGCAGATGAGGTTTTAAAAATGAACAACCATAAACATGATGTTTGTGGTGTAAAAATATTTATGGGCGCCAGCACGGGTAATATGCTGGTGGATAGTCACAGTGCATTGGATAAAGTATTCAGAGAAAGTGAAATGCTGATAGCCACACATTGCGAAGATGAAAGAATCATTAAAGCCAATTACGAACGTATAAAAAATGGGAAAGGAGCATTATCTGCATCCGATCATCCGCTGATAAGAGATGAAGAAGCCTGTTTTGAATCTTCTTTAATTGCCATAAAGTTTGCACAGAAATATGGCAGCCGCTTACACATACTGCACATCAGCACCGAAAAAGAATTACAGCTTTTTGGCAACATGATGCCGCTGAAAGAAAAAAGAATTACTGCCGAAGTTTGTGTTCATCATTTACATTTTACCGCCGATGATTATGAACAGCTGGGGTATAAAATAAAATGCAATCCCGCCATAAAAGCAGCACATAATAAAGAAGCTTTATGGAAAGGACTGTTGGATGACCGGCTGGATATTATTGCCACCGACCATGCACCGCATACCTGGGAAGAAAAGCAGGGGGCTTATGAGCAGGCTCATGCAGGCTTGCCGCTGGTGCAGCACCCTTTGTTGTTGATGTTGCACTATTACAAAGAAGGAAGAATTTCCTTAGAAAAAATTGCTGAAAAAATGAGCCATGCCGTTGCCGATTGTTTTCAGATTGAGAACAGGGGATATATACGGGAAGGATATTTTGCCGACCTGGTGGTGGTTGATAATAATCTGCCATCAACCGTAACCAAAGAAAATATTTTATACAAATGCGGATGGAGCCCTTTAGAGAATTTTACATTTCCTGCATCTATAGAAAAGACTTTTGTAAGTGGTAACCTGGTTTACAATAATGGAAGTTTTGATGAAGCAACAAAAGGACAACGTTTAACATTTAACAGATAACTTTTCTCTTTGTATGGATATAGACAAAACAACACTTGCCGATCTTTCAATGTTCAACAGTGGCGAAGACGTATCGGTATTTGGCCGACTGGATTTGTGCAGTACAGCACATGGCAGCGAACAGATGAAGATTAATTTTTCCACCGCATTAAAAACGCAGGAAGAGATAGTTGCCGTGCAGCAAACCCTGCAATTGATCATAAAAAAACAGCAGCAATGGCCTGCACATATCTCAAATGGTACGGTGATGGTGGTGGAGAAATTCTTCGATTCGCAGATTAGTGCTATTCCTGCACACCCATCTTCGCTGGAAGCCTATACTTATAAACTGCTGCATGGGCCCGATTTTGCGCTGGTGACTTATTCAGCCAAACATTGCTTTGATTTTATAAAAGGGTTTCAGCTTTTGCTGGAATTATTTTCAGCAGAAAATATTCCTGCACCACTGCAAAAGGTTTTAACAGCCATTGAAAGAATAATTACAAAAGACCAGTTTAAAGTTGTAGAGAAATATAAAAATGCAGATGAGCTGTCCAATGCGCAAAAACTGGAGCTTGCTCATTTTATACGCTATGGTTACAAACACAATATGCTTGACCTGGTGGTGCGGTATGCACAAATTGATGCCTGGTATGGCATGGCCAGGGCCGTACAAAAATTTGAGTTGGTGTTCCCGCAATTTGTGCAAAATGACCAGCCGGTTATTGAAGCAAAAGGTTTGTACCATTTACTGGTGCAGGAGCCCGTGGCTTATGATGTGGTGCTGAACCAAAAAACAAATTTTTTGTTTTTAACCGGCGCCAATATGGCCGGCAAAAGTACGTTCATAAAATCGGTAGGGGCTTCTGTTTTCCTGGCGCATATTGGTATGGGGGTACCGGCGCAGCAAATGAAACTGACTTTGTTTGATGGTATGCTCAGCAATATAAACGTGGTGGATAATATCAGCAAGGGAGAAAGTTATTTTTATAATGAAGTGCAACGCATTAAAGCAACCATTACCAAAATAAGTGATGGCAAAAAATGGCTGATACTGATTGATGAACTTTTTAAAGGTACCAATGTACAAGACGCCATGAAATGCAGCAGCACGGTGATTGAAGGGCTTCTAAAAATAAAGAATTCGCTATTCATACTCTCCACCCATTTGTACGAAATAGGAGAGGAACTGAAGAAACATCCCAATATTGATTTTAAATATTTTGAAACATCGGTCATCAACGATCAGTTGCATTTTCCTTACCAGTTAAAAGACGGTATCAGCAACGACAGGCTGGGTTATTTAATATTGAAGAGAGAAGGTGTGGTAGAGATGTTGGAGAAGATGTAAGTGATTATTTTTAGTATCTTACTTCTATAATAATTAACAATGAAGAGATCACTGCTGCTTATCACCGGCTTCTTAATCCTGCTTGCCACCGAAATCCTCCGTGTCTATTTCATCATGCCTTTTCCCGGCAGCCAGA
>JAOAUI010000113.1 GCA_030157685.1 Ferruginibacter sp.
AAAAGCTTTTTAAGCACTTTAATTTGCTGGCTTCTGGGATTGCTGATAGGCAAATTCAGTGCCCTGGCAATAGATTTTGGAAGCTTGATTTCAAATAAAGGCATCTGCAGTTATAAGGTTAAAGAAACGAAGATAAAGATAAAGATAAAGAACGTTCATATCTTTTGCATGCCGGTAGCTGATGGGTAAGCAATTAATGATTAAATTTGTCTCCTAAAAATCAAAGCTATATGAAGAAGATAATTATTATGGTTGCGCTTTCGCTCAGCCTGTTTAAGGCACAGGCCGATGAAGGCATGTGGTTACCCATGTTATTAGGGCAGCAGGTATATGCCGATATGGTTAAAAAAGGATTGAAACTTACCAAAGAACAATTGTACTCCATCAACAAGTCGTCGTTAAAAGATGCCATTATTATTTTTGGCGGCGGATGTACCGGCGAAATTGTAAGCAGCCAGGGGTTGATATTTACAAACCATCATTGCGGCTACGGAGCTATTTCGGGCGCAAGTACGGTTGAACACAATTATTTACGGGATGGTTTTTATGCTTACAATAAAGACCAGGAAATAAAAAGTAATCTTACGGTGCAGTTCCTGGACCGTATTGTGGATGTTACCGCAGAGGTAGAGGATCAGTTAAAAGGTTTAACCTATGCCGACAGGGTTAAAAAAATTGTAGAGGTTTATAAAGCAATAACCGATAAAGTTGCCGATAAGGAAAATGAACTGGCCGGAAGAATTTATGGTATGTTCAAAGGCAACCAGCACATCATGTATGTGTACAAAACTTACAGAGATATTCGCCTGGTGGGTGCACCGCCTGAAAGTGTAGGTAAATTTGGCGGCGATACCGATAACTGGGAGTGGCCACGCCACACCGGAGATTTTTCTATCTTTCGTGTGTATGCCAGCAAAACAGGCAAGCCGGTTGCTTACAGCGCCGACAATGTACCCATGACACCAAAACATTTTTTACCGGTAAGCATCAAAGGTTTTAAAGATGGCGATTTTGCTATGATATACGGCTACCCCGGCGGTACCACCCGTTACGAAACCAGCTATGGTATTAAACTGAAAAACGAAATTGATAACCCGTCGCTGGTTGGCTTACGTGATGTTCGTTTAAAACTGATGTACGAGCAAATGATAAAAGACCCGGCAGTAAAATTAAAACTGGCCGATAACTATGCCGGTGTTGCCAACTATTGGAAATTTTTTGATGGCGAAACCAAACAGCTTATCAAGTATAAAGTATTTGATGAAAAACAGGCTTACGAAAATAAATTTAATGCCTGGGCAAAGGGAAAACCCGAGTATGAAAATGTAATGGCCGATTATGCAAAAAATTATGCCGACTGGAGCCCATACAGCAAACAACGCCAGTATTTAAATGAAGGCATTTTAGGTTCACCTTTAGCAGGTGCCGCATCCAGATTAATTTCGCTGGAAGCTTTGCTGCTAAAAAACACCCCTGCAGCCGATCTTAAAAAAGCAGTTGATGCCGCCACAGCCGCACGTGATGGCTTTAAAACTGGTGAAGACCTGCCAAGCGATGAAAAGATACTGGCTAAAACAGCCATGATGTTTTACAACGACGTAGACAAAAACCAGCATCCGATTGGTTTTTACGAAGGCATTAAAAATGCATACGGCAGCCTGAATGACGAAGCAACATTTAAAGCATGGGCACGTGATGTGTTTGCAAAAACCATGATGCTGGATGATGCAAAATGGAAAGCTTTTACCGATAACCCCACAGCCGTTGCGTTGCAGGAAGACCCGGCATTTGCTTACGCTTCTGCCTTTACAAAAAACTATACCAGCAAATACACTTCGTTGTACACAGCTTTTGTAAATAAGAACAATGAGCTGGGCAGGTTATATTTAAAAGGCATTATGGAAATGAACCCTGCTGCAGTAAATAAAATGTATCCCGATGCAAACTTCAGCATGAGGGTAAGTTATGGTAATGTAAAAAGTTACCGTCCGCGTGATGGTGTATTTTATGATTATGTAACCACCAGCAAAGGCGTGCTTGAAAAATACAAAGCAGGCGATTATGAATTTGACCTGCCAGCCAAACAGGTTGAATTGCTGAAGAAAAGAGATTTTGGACAATACCTGGATAAGCGTACCAACGACCTGGTTGTTGGCTTTATTACCACCAACGATATTACCGGTGGTAACTCTGGTTCTCCGGTAATGGATGGCAGCGGCAATTTAATAGGCCTTGCATTTGATGGCAACTACGAAGCCCTTAGCCACAAAATTGCATTTGATAAAGACCTTAACCGCACTATTAATGTAGATGTACGTTATGTACTTTGGTGCATTGATAAATTAGGTGGCGCTAAAAATATTATTGATGAGTTGAAGTTGGTGAAGTAATAAATTACATAACATTATTTGAAAACGTCCCGCTAAAAGCGGGACGTTTTTTTACAATATCTTTTTCGCCGCCACTTCCCCCGTCTCAATCGCCCCTTCCATAAAACCCTGCCACGAATCTGATAAATGCTCGCCGGCAAAATGTGTACGCATAAAAGATTTTTGCAGTACAGGCAAAATTCCAAACCATTGCCCCACACCATACAGGGCATAAGCACCTTTTGAATATTCATCATCACCCCAGTAGTAATCCTGTTGTTTTTCTAAAAGTTGTTTGGTATCTCCAAAAGCGGTTTTAAGGCTCATGTTAATCATCTCTGCTTTCCAGGCATCGGTTTGTGCTTTAATAACCGGTGCTTTATCGCCAATTGAATAAGATATCAATACCCCCTTTTTTGAAGGTTGGTTTTTTGTAGCATGATAAAAATAATGGCCGGGCTGATCGGTTACCAGGTCAAAACTTTCATCCTTCCAGAAACGTTCGCTGTACAACATGGCGTTCTTGTTTATCCGGGCATATTGCAATTCGTTCATCGCCATTTTCATGTCGGGTGGTAAAGCCGGTACCCAGTTTATTTTTTTTGCGCTGAAAGTTGGTACAGTACAAATAATAAAGTCGCCATCAAATACCTGGCCAGCAGAGCAGGTTACTTTTACTTTGGCGCCCTGTTCAATTTTTTGCACTTTATGCTGCAGCATTATCTTATCGGCACCAATGGCATTTTTAAATGCATGGGCCAGTTGGTCATTTCCGCCAGCGATTTTTAAATCCATCTCATTGGTATCGTTGCTCTCGGCATATTCACCAATGGCCGCATAAGCACTTACATGGCGCAGGCTTTCTCCAAAATCGGTGCTGTCCATCAACTCTTTCAGTTCAAGGTCTTTGCCATCGCAGCCGTTATTAATCAAGTGAAGCCAAAAATCTATCTTATCTAATTTTTTTGACTCAGGAGTAGTCAATTTTTTATAATCGGCCTTCATCTGCTCAAATTTCTTTTCCCATTCTTTTGAAAAGCCCCATTTTCCTTTATCAAAATATTCGCCTTTATAAATAAGTCTTGAATTCATGTAATTATCAAACAGGGGCAGTTTAAATTCATCACAAAGCTCAATCATGCGTTTGTGCGATTTGCCTACCCATTCGCCGCCAAGTTCTATTACCAGTTTTTCATTTGCATCAATGGTATGACTAAAAACCCGGCCCCCAATGCGGTTCCTGGCTTCCAGTATTATAAAATCAATTTTTCGCTGATGCAGTTTATACGCTGCGGCAAGGCCAGCGAAACCTGCACCAATAATGATCACTTTTGGCTTTTTGCCAACTACAAAATTGCCGAAACTTTCGGCTCCCAGCAAAAGGCCGCCACCGCCAAGGGCAACGTTGCGTATAAATTTTCTGCGTGATAGCATACAATTAATTTTGTGTAATATCTAAACTTATAACGGTATTTGCAAGTACAAAAATTATTCTTCTGTAAACGGATGAACAGATCTCCACATACGGTATAAAACAATTACCGGAAAAATTACCCACGCTGCATTGGCCATCAATACCCTTGCCAGTTCGGGTGTTGCATATTGCCCGTTTATTTCTTCAAATAAAATAATGCTCACGTTGGTTAACATTACAGATGCCCAGATGATAGCTCCAAATCTGATCCAGTTCTTACCTTTTATAAAAGCATAAACGGCAACGGCATAAAATGGCCCAAAGAACAAACTGTCTATCCAGATGGTTGCCCGCCACCAGGCTGGTCTTGCCATCAGCACCGGGTCAAAATTCTTTCCATACCAATGCACCAGGTCAACCATCCATTTGGGTGGCCATACCGGGTAAGTAAAATTGTTGGTGTCAGCAATTACCAGTTGCTCCACATCAATCATGTAAGTAATTAAGAAAAAATTGATGATAAAGAAAACGATCAAAGCAATATCAACCGGTCTTTTTGTAAGTGGAATTTGTTTTAAAGCCATTAGCAGGGTTTTAGTTTTAAAAAGTGAAGAAAAAAAATTCGGGATTAGCTAACTTACATTCAACCACATCCTAACTTCGTCCCATGTCAATCCTCAACATCGAATTTAAAGCAAAAACAAATAAACTTACAGAACAGGAAGAGTTGTTACAAAAACACAGCCCGTTATTTATTGGCGAAGACCATCAAATTGACACCTATTTTAATGTACAAACCGGGCGTTTAAAATTGCGTGAAGGCAATATTGAAAACGCATTGATACATTACGAACGGGAAGATTTTGCAGGTGCCAAATCGAGCCATGTTTTGCTGTATCAACATCAGCCAGATAAAACGCTGAAAGAAATATTGGTAAAAACATTGGGTATAAAAGCCGTTGTTGATAAAAGGCGGAAGATCTATTTCATAAACAATGTAAAATTTCATTTTGATACCGTAGCCGGCCTGGGAACTTTTGTAGAGGTGGAAGCTATTGATAAAGATGGAAGCATTGGTAAAGAAAAATTACAGGCGCAATGCGATGAATATGCTGCGCTGCTTGGCATTGCTGCCGAAGATTTTTGTTCGGTTTCTTACAGCGATATGATATTGCAAAAACTTACTTAACCACAAAGCGCACAAAGAGAAACACAAAGTTCACTAAGGCTCTTCTTTGTGTTCTTCGTGAAAACCCTTTGTGTTCCTTGTGGTGAAATCCAAGTGGCTTCTTTCTTACCTTTGCCTCATGGCAGAAGACTTAACAATTATACAAGGCAGTAAAGCCGAAATTTATCAATCGCTTATTCCTCAAATAAAAGGCTTGCTTGAAGGAGAACCCGATTTGGTTGCCAACCTTGGTAATATATGTGCAGCTTTGAAAGAGCAGTTTGGCTGGCTTTGGGTGGGGTTTTATTTAGTTAAACCCGGTTCAAAATCCTTCGGCCCGGCCCAGGATGCAGTAACTGAATTGGTACTTGGGCCTTTCCAGGGACCGGTTGCCTGCACCAGGATTAAAAAAGGCCGTGGTGTTTGCGGTGCAGCCTGGCAAAATGCCGAAACTTTGATCGTGCCTGATGTAGAAAAATTTCCTGGCCATATTGCCTGCAGTAGTTTATCAAAATCTGAGATTGTAGTGCCGCTGATAAAGAACGGAGAAGTTATTGGCGTGCTGGATGTGGATGCTGCAAAGCTTGATCAGTTTGACGAAACAGACAAGAAATATTTAGAAGAAATAATTTCACTCTTGCCTATTTCATAAGCCTCTTTAAAGATTCTTAATTTAAGTTCCTCCGCCAGCTGGCGGAGGCAGAGGGCGTTAAGGAGTTGCAGGCGTATTATCCTTCCATCCCCATAAATACCTGCAGGCATAAGTTCTGTAAGGGCTCCATTTTTTTGAAACGGCAAGCATTTTTTCTTTCATCGCTTTTTTATCGGCAGCATCAATATTGTACAGTTTACAAATGGCCTGTTGTATGCCCAGGTCATCCACAGCAAAAACATCTTCCCGGCCAAGCGTGAACATTAAAACCATTTCAACCGTCCATTGGCCAATGCCTTTTATTTGGGTAAGATATTTGATCAGTTCTTCATTGCTCATTTTATA
>JAOAUI010000114.1 GCA_030157685.1 Ferruginibacter sp.
TAAAAATGCAGATTGGAAGGAGGTACAATTTGACCTTGTATATGTAATTCTGCTCGTGCATCCAGAGCGGGTAAGAGCCAAAATGTTTGTATAAATAAAAGCGTTAGAGGTATTGCAAAAGCAAGGTTTTGCCATTTTAGAATTTCTGTTGTATTCCAAAAGATGTTGATGATAATCACCAGAGCAAACACCAATTCGACTTTATTGAGGGCATTAAAAACCAATCTGCCAATACCCAAGCCTAAAGGCACGGTAATTCCAGGAGCACGGAATTTTAGCCAGGCTTCCATAAAGCTGATTGCACAGACAAACCCAATCCATAGGAAAGTGCAAGTAAGTGCTATGGGCATTTTTACTACGGTCATAGCAATGGAATTGAAGGATTGTTTTTGTAATACTCAATTTTTGAATGAAACATTTCTGCCATTCGTTGCCCTTGCCATTTCATTCGTTCTGCTTTTTCACCTTCAAAATTTTCATCCACCGTTTCGTAAAACAGATTTAACCATTGGTTGAAATGCTCAATGCCAACAGGAAGTTTTGCGTGAGGCACAAACGGACTGCCATAATAGGTGTGTTCATCCAACAAAACAGTTTGCCAAAAGCGGTACATTTTTTCTAAATGCGCTGGCCAACGGTCTTGGATGACATTGTTAAAAACATCTTTCAATTGGTCGTCTTGACGGACTTTTTCGTAAAAACAATCCACTACCAATTTTACATCATCAAGATTTATTATGTCTTTCATTTTAGAAAATAGTTAAGAGTAGAATGATTAGGTTGGCAACTACACTAGTGTAAAAAATCACCAAACACCATTTTGCAGGGCTTTGCGCAATGAAGGCGGAGTTTGATGCCATAGTTACAGCAGCACAGATAGCAAGTAGTGCGATATTGTCTGCCTGCAATGCATACATTGCAGCAATAGAACCCCAACAGCTCTGAGCAGTCATCATTAGTGCCATTGCTCCAAACCTGTTTACTTCAAAAGATTGAGCCTGTTTGTCAAACCAATTATTGGTCATTGTTACTGATTTTGTTTCCATTTTTTTTAATTTTGGATTTATATTTTACTTCTTCATTGTTTCTTCCAATAATTATTAGCTGCTGCTATGGTTTGAAACTCTATGGCAATTACATTGGCAGAAGCAATAAGTTGTGCAGTATCATTTGCATAATCGCTTCGCATATTATTCCTTGTTTCGGCATTTGTTTGTATGGTTGCAATAGATTTTCTTGCCATTTTTATAGCCAGTTCTCGTCCTTCTTGAGGCGAGTTTGTGATTAATGTTTCTAACCAAATTTCCTTGTTTTCCATTTCTATTTTATTGAATTACAAACTAAAATTTGTGATGGTATAAAATGCTGCCCAACCCAAAAAAGCAATGAGCAAAATCCAAAGCCAACTCGG
>JAOAUI010000115.1 GCA_030157685.1 Ferruginibacter sp.
AGGTGGGCACACTGGAATCTTTTAATACAGATGGTTTGCGTTCTATTTTATTTACTATGGGGCACATCCCAAACATGAAAGAAAAAACTTTGCGTTACCCCGGCCATATTGCATTGATGCAGGGTTTAATAAAAGCAGGTTTCTTAAATACAACACCTGTAAATTTTAAGGGGCAGCAAATTTCGCCGATGGAATTTACTTCGTCGCTTTTATTTGATCAATGGAAGCTGGGAGAAACAGAAGCAGAATTTACCCTGATGCAGATAAAAATAAGCGATATAGAAAAAACAATTTGTTACGATTTGTATGATGAATATAATGCCGCAACACAAACATCATCTATGAGCCGCACCACAGGTTATACCTGCACAGCAGCATTGAATATGCTGATTGAAAAGTTGTTTATTGAAAAGGGAGTTTTTCCTCCTGAGTTGGTAGGTAAAGATGAGGCCTGCTTTAATTTTATACTGAATTACCTGCAGGAAAGGAATATTCACTATCGTAAAACCGAAACTAAACAGCAGGCTTAACTAAATATTTGCATTCTTTTATGCTGAGGGAACTGTTACAACAAAACAGTTCCCTACTTTTGTTGATATTTTAATAACGATGAAAAGATATCTGGCAATTTTTAGCCTGTTAATATTGGCTGCATGTAATAACTCTGGTAAAGGCGGGGAAGGCGGAGAAACCGACACTTCATTTATTACAAAAACTCCAATACTACAATACACTGTAATGGCTGAATACCCCCATGATACCAGCGCCTACACACAGGGCCTGGAATTTTACAATGGTAAATTATATGAAAGCACCGGTGATTACAATAATTCATCTTTAAGGATTACCGATTACAAAACCGGTAATGTTGAAAGAAAGCATATGGTTGGTAAAGACTCCATTTTTGGTGAAGGCATTACCATCCTAAAAAATAAACTTTACCAGCTTACCTGGGAAGACCATATTGTGTATGTTTATGATGCAAACAATATTGACAAACCCATTCAAACTTTTAAATGGCCTTACCAGGGTTGGGGGCTTACAAACAACGGTACCGACCTCATCATCAGTGATGGCACAGCAAAATTGTATTTTGTTAATCCGGATGATTTCCGTTTAAAAAGCACCATCGGTGTTACTGAAAACGATAGCCCGGTTTACATGTTAAACGAACTGGAATATGTTGATGGATTTGTTTTTGCCAATGTTTATCAAACAGATAAAATTGTAAAAATTGATCCTGCAAGCGGGTTTGTGATTGGTAAAATGGATTTCACCGGAATAAAAGAAAAATTCTTTGCAGATAAGATAACTGACAGAACCGATTACTTTAATGGCATTGCCTACGATTCTGCAACAAAAAAATTCCTGGTCACCGGAAAGCGCTGGCCGAAGATGTTTGAGTTGAAGTTTTAATTGAGGAAGGATTCTGGATACTGGATTCTGGATACTGGACCTACTATTTGCTGATTACATAAATAACCGAGCTGCATTTCCTGGTGTTACCCCAAGCTTTTAAGTTAGATTTAAAGCCATTGAATACGGCTTTAATAATATTGCCTTTGCCGTTCTTATATTGCTCACTCAACATGCTCACATAAAAACTATCAAACCACATGGGCTTAACGGCTGTAAGTTTTAAACCATGCTGCCCAAGCAATGTTTCTATGCTTTGCGGAGAGAAATGGTACAGGTGACGTGGCACATCATAAGCTGCCCAATATGCTGCGTAAACAGCTGCGTCTTTTGAAGTGTAGTTGGGCACTGCAATAAAAGCTTTACCCCCTGGTGCCAGTAATTTTTCAATTTGTTTTATATAAGCATGCAGTTCATGCACATGCTCCAGCACATGCCACATGGTAATGGCATTAAAGGATGCCTGCGTTAACTCAAATAATTTACCCGGTTCCTGTGGCTGGATATTATACAGCTCAGCAGCTTTTGCCCGTGCAACAGAATCAGGCTCCAGCCCGGTAATATTCCAGTCGGCTTCTTGCATGGTATTTAAAAAAGCGCCGGTGCCGCAGCCAATATCCAGTATCGCTCCTTTTGTAATTCCTGTTTCATTGATCACGAGTCTTCTTTTAGCACCCAGGGTTCTTTTTCTTACAAGATGATAGAGGCTGTTGATGATTCCCTTTTTTGTATCGCTGTGCGAAATGTAATTTTCTGATGCATAGTAAGCACCAATAGCATCCTGCCCTGGCACATCTTGTGTAAACCTTGCTGTGCAGACATTACAATGCCAGATGGAAAATATATTTTGAGAAACCGTGTAATCTTTTGCTGAGAGTTGCTCCTGTATATTATTACTGTTGCAGATGGGGCAAGCGGTATAATGGATCATGAATGAATATAATTTATAGCATTGCCAAATGCATCTGTTCCGTTAAATGCTGTAAAATAAATAACTACTGCTGCAATGCCAATCAATCCTAACATAATGGCCCAGATCCACCAGCGGTCTTTTGTTTCTGATTTGGGAGCAAGGAATTCTGTCATTACGGTATTGGTTGTTTCTTTATCCCCCACCAGGATCTGGTGCTCGGCATCCGGATGAATTACCCTTTCGGCAAAAACTGGTTGCCTAAATGCAGCAGGCAGTTCTTCGGGTTTAAAATTTATTTTACCGGAAGCATCTACAAAAAAGCTACCTATACTTTCTAATTGTGCATCCGGTTGTGCGGTCATTTTATTTCTCAGGTTATCACAAAAATGATCAAGTGCTTCTGATACTTCATAGGTATTACCACCAGATGTTACAGACAGATAGTTCAATAAACCTGTTGCATCAGTTTCTGTATCGCTAAACTCAATAAAAGATTTTGGTGCGGCTATTGACTTATCTGTAAAATCAGCTTCTGCTGCTGAATGCAGAACAGACAGTGTACCCAAACCCGGTAAAGGGCATGTTTTATGCTGGAAAAGATAAGAAGCGATTTGACTTTGCATGAGGGCAAAGATAGAGAAAAAGAAACCTCATCCCAAGAGCTACGCTCTTTCCCTTCGCTTTACTCGTGAACTCCAAAGGAGAAGGAACTCGATTATGGCAGTTCAGATTTAATGCAGTCTTCGCATCAATCAACCAAATCCCTTCCCCTTTCGGGGTTCTTTGAAAAAGAACGAACGAAGTTCAAGAGGGGCTGGATTATGGTGGGCCTGACTTCCTAAAAATTCACCCTTACTCCTCCCATCAAATTCAAACCATATACTTCGTAATTATGCCAGCGCTGGTATTTGTTATTCAAAATATTATTCACATCCATCCAGGCGCTAAAGGTTTTGCTGATCTTGAATTCTATGCCAGCGCTTAAGTCAGAGCCAGGTTTAAAAGCTTTAGCAACATTTCCTTTATCAAGGTAGAAGCTGCCACTGAATGCATAAAAATCTGCTTTAAGCAATACCTGCTTAAATGCCCACCATCGCAATGAACTGGTAAATTCCAGCGGCAGGGTGTTCCATGCTTTTGCATTGCTCTTCATGCCTACATATCCGTTGTAGGTAATGCCGGCGCTGACAGTCAATTTCTCTTTGCTTACATAACTTACATCGCCATGTACTCTAAAATTATTAACCTTGGTTTCGTTACTTACAACAAATGCTTTCCCATCTGTAGCCGTGTCATTAATAAAGAAGGGCAGGTTGGTGTAGGTAATATAGCCGGCCTTTGCATTAAAGTTAAAATGCTTGCCCAGTGTACCTTTTATGCCACCATAATATTCAATCTCTTTCGTATTCAGTTGCGCCGTAAATGTTTTTAAATATGGATTTACTGCCGACAGGTTGCGGTAGGTGTTCTTTGTTAAACGTCCAACCCATCCAGCCTGAAAGGCAAACTTATTTTCTGCAATAAATGCCTCGGCATACACATTGGGCAGCCATACAAATTTGCCGTTATCCCAGGTTGGTGTTATACCTGCATTGATGCCTGCACGTGGCGTAGAAAAGGCCAGCGAAGGTGAAACCTGGAAAACATTGTTGTTGAATTTTACATTATTGGGCAACAGGTTTTTTGTTGCATAAGAAGTGATATCTGCTTTAGCTTCCAGCTTAAAAGCAAAAATTTCACCAAATTTTTTCTCAACCGGTGCGGTTAAAATAAAAGAGGTTTCGGTAAGTTTATTCACGTTGGTAAAACTGCTTACCTGCAAATTGGGGTTATAATTAATTCCGAATTCTCCCGTCTTTGTATTGCGGATGCCGATATTACCCGAAAAATCCTGGAACTGCTGACGTACATCTTTTTTGCTGTACTTATACAAACCTGAATCAAAGCCATACAGGAAGTTTTCATGCATTTTTACATTCACTCCAGCATATACTTCATTGGTTGGTAAAAAAAGGCTGCCCGTTGCTTTCAGATTCAGTCTTGAATAATCCTGGTACAATAATTTTCCTTTGGAAGAAATATACTCAGCATATACATTCGCTAAAAACTTTTTGCCATCACCAAAACTAAAGCCTGCACTTACATAAGGTGTTGCCAGGTTACCGTAACCGGCTTTTACATAATTTCTTAACCCAAGGTACAGATTGGTATCCTGCTGCAAAGCCAGTGCTGTTAAAGATATTGGCTGATATGAATAAAACAGGTTTTGTGCAGGGATACTATAGGTTAAGTTGGGCGCCGTAGTATCAGCATTTAAATGCGTGGCCGAAAAATTTATTTTCACTGCATTACGCAACACGGGTTTGTAAGCCGAGTTGATATCAACCGTGGATGTTTTTTTAAGCGTATCTTTTTGGGCCGATGCCGCAATAGGCAATAAGCAATTTGCAATTAGTAAGAGGCAAAGAACAATCTTACTTTTGCTATTATTAACTATTGATGACTTATTATTGATCATTGAATATTTTTTATTGTGTTTTTGCATGGTTGTTTTTAGAATCATGTAAATGCCTTTGCCTAAGGCAAGTTCCTACTCTCCTCCCACTTTACTTACCGATTTCTCTTCTGCTATTGCTTTTTCTAATTTTTGTTGAGCTTCACTTTTCAATTCAGGTATCACCGAATTTTTTGCCACACTTTCATACGTAGCTTTTGCATTGAAATAATCTTTCTGCTGCATAAAAATATCACCGAGTAAAATATAACTTTTGGTTACCCAGTTGTCATAACTGCCGGTTTCTTTAATTACTGCCAGTGCCGATTTTTCGGCTGCTGCAAGATTGTTCATGGTAAACTGGCAATTGGCAATTTCGTAACGGGCTTCAGCACCCCAGGCGGCTTTGTTGATGGCTGCACATGATTTAAAAGATGTTATGGCGGCAGCACAATCGTTATTTACCTGCTGCGATTTTCCAAGCACCAGGAAAGCAATGGATTTATCATCAGTACTGATTCCCTTTTTCGTCAACAGCGTTTTTGCAGCATCATTTGCCTGGGCATAATCTTTAAGCTGGTAATAGCAGCGTACCAATCCACGCAGAGCCTCCAATTGGTTATCCTGACTTACTGCACCACCGGTTAACGATTCAAAATATTTCTTTGCCTTGCTGTAATCCTTCAATTCAAAATAACTGATACGGGCTGCTTCAAGCGTGGCTTTTTCAAAGAAACGGTTTAGTCCCTTACTGTTCACATAATCATAACCAACCAGTGCATTCTGAAAATCTTTGGCTGCATTGTAACATTCGCTGCTGAAATAATTAGCTTCTAAAATGTATGCTCCATCAGGAAACCTGGATACGTAATTTTTAAAGCCTGCAATGGCAGCATTGCAATCGTTGGCATTGTATTTTAAAGCGGCTGATGTGTACGTAAGTGAATCAGCTTCGGTAACCGAAATATTCTTACCGCTGCGGCGCATCATTTCTATGTATTCGTTGGGCTTGCCAATTTCTACATAAATATTTTTCATGATGTCGGTTGCCTCATCTGCTTCGGATGATTGTGGATACTTTGCAACCAGTGCCTGGTAATTTACCAGCGCATCATCATACTTATCGGTATTATAATAAACCAGACCTAATTTTAAATAAGCTCTAGGTTTTAATCCACCGGCATCAGGATCGTTCAACACATTGGTGAGATATGGAACTGCCAATAAGAATTTTTCATCAGCAATATAAGTTTGTGCAATCTCCATATTTACATCAGGTACCAGGTTGCTTTTGGGATACTGTTTCAGCAGGTTATTTAATGTAGTTATTTTATTGGCCGAACTTTTTACACCCGCAATGCTGGCTTTTTGAAACATGGCATAATCACTCTGTGGCAGCGCATTATTGATTACATTGTCATACATGGCATTTGCTTTCGCAAAATCCGAAGCCATAAAATAACAGTCAGCACTGCGTACATAAGCATCCTGCTCCATTGCAGGCGATGTTACCGCAACTGTTTTTGTTATCTGCTCAAAATAGCCAAGCGCTTTGTTGTAATTTTCTTTTTGCAACCAGCTATAACCCAAATCATAATTGGCAGTGTTTTTATTGGCTTCGCCTTGTGCAGGCACATTGGCCAGCATATAAAAACTCAGATATTTTATTGCGTTATCATATTCTTTGTTACGGTAAGCAATTTCTCCTTTCCAGAAATTGGCATAAGGCGTTACAGAAGAATTGGGCAGAGCCGAAATTTTTGTCAGCAGATCATCTGCTCTTTTTACCTGCTGATCATTTACCAACTCCACAGCCCGTCCGTACAAAATTCGTGGATACACTTTTTGCATGGACGGCGTTGGCTTATCAAAAGATTCATACAATTGCAGGGCATCGGCAAAATTGTTGGTATTGGCCATCAGGCTTACCAGAATTTCCTTTGCCTCGGTATCGTATTCACTGTTGGGATAATCATTCAGGTATTTCTTCATTTCATTCAAAGCAATATCCTGGTAGCCCAGTTCGTACGAAAGTTTTGCATAGTTAAACCTCGATATCTGTTGCTGCAATTTGTTTGAACTGTTGTAAGCACTGTACTGAAAAGCATTGCGGGCATTGGCTTTCTGGTTGGTACGCAGGTAACAGTCGCCTAAAAGATACATACTATTTTGCCCCATCGAATCTTTTTCGGTGCTTAGTTGCTTAAAGCCTTCAATCGCTTTATCCAGTTTATTGGCATCGTAATAACAGTAACTCAGTTCATACATAATTTCCTTAGTTACTTTATCGCTGCTGTTTACATAAGATTCTAAAAGCGGTAATGCCTTCTGGTAGTTTTTCTTTTCAAAATACAACTGGCCAATCAGCAGGTTCATTTCTTTTTGATAAAACAAAGTACCTGCCCTTCCCAACACACTTTCGCCATAACGCAGTGCTTCATCTTTTTTTCCCTGGAAATAATATATCTCGGCAATATAATATGGTACCACGCCTTTGTATTCTTCCTGGGTTTCTACCATTTTAAAAGACTTCAACGCTTCATTAAAATTGCGGTCTCTGTAACTGATAAAGCCGTAATAATAATTTGCCGGTATAAAATATTTACTTTCCGGCATCTGGTGTATCTCATCAAACAAAGGTTTTGCTTCGGCAAATTGTTTCAGGTTAAAATAACAATATGCTTTTTCAAATTTTGCATCGGCAATTTCATCATTGCTCAGGTTTTCAAGTCCTGCCCTTTCGTAATAGGTTATGGCATTGCTGAAATCTTCTTTAAGAAAATAATATTTTGCCAGGTGGTAACTAAGTAACTGCCCACGGGGTTCGTTGCTCACTACATTAATATAATGGCGGGCTTCCTGCTCGGCAATGGGTTGCTGCAGTTTTAATTCGCAAACAATGTAATAATAATTCACATCATCGTTGAGGTAGGCATGATCGCTTACGGTGTTATCCGGGTTTGCGGCCCTTAATTCCGCAAATAAAGGATATGCCAGGGCAAACTGCTCTCTTACAAAAAGCTCTTTGGCATCTTTATATTTTTTTTCTGGATCGGTAATGGCATGTGTGGGTTGTGCAAAAACGGGAAGAGAAATGATTGCTGCAAAAAGCAACAGGGCTATTTTTTGTTTTATCATGGTGGTAGATTCGTTCATTTTTATGCGCAGCATCCTGCGGACTGGTTGCAAAATTACTTGATTACATATCCTGTTACAAACATCATTCCAAATGATTGTTAATAAGTGGATAATTGATGTAAACAAAACGAATGTATTTTTACATTGCTGTTAATAAAATGATAAATAAACTTTGATGCATATTTTTATTAACAGTTAATTAAAAAATCTAACCCCTTTAAAAAAATTAAATGAGAAAATTATTATCAACGAAATATTCAGCAGGAGCATTTAATGCAGCCATTCTTATTTTGCGCCTAAGCCTGGGAATTTTAATGATGCATGCAGGTTACAATAAGTTGGTGAATTTTGGAGAAATGCAGCATAAGTTTATGAACTTTATGGGCATAGGCAGTTCCGCATCGCTAGCCCTGGTTGTATTCGCCGAATTCTTTTGTTCCCTGTTTTTAATTCTTGGTTTGTTTACCAGGTTTGCAGCAATACCACTTATTATTACCATGTGTGTGGCATTGTTTAAAGCCCACAATGGCGAGGTATTTGGCGATGGGCAGGCTGCAGCATTATATCTGACAGGCTATGTTGTTTTATTATTTGTTGGCCCCGGCAGGGTAAGTGTTGACAGTATGATTGGAAAATAATTAACTCATTTTATGAAAAGACTTGACCTGGTGCAGCTTGCTTTCATCATTGCAGGCCTATGCAGTATTTTTTTCAGCCTCGATCTTATACCTACATTTCTTTTATATCTTTTTACATGGTTCACAGATGGGCTGGTTGGTGGATACCTTATGGAGGAATTGATAATAACTATTCTTTTACTGGCTGTGTATCTAATCTTTTCCATTTACTGCATCCGCAATTCGAAGCAATTGGCCGGGTGGATAACAGATAAAGCAAATCTGCATGGAGAAATAAATGTAAAGCTTAGCACAAAGGGCCTGCTGTTTACATTTTTTACTATTTTGGCAGTGTATGGTTTAATAAGAGACCTGCCCTGGCTTTTTAAGGATACATATGATTACATAAAAGCTTTTAATGCCAATGTTGATGAAAGTGTTGCTCCGCTCAACCAAAACAGGGGTGGCCTGTTTATTCAATTTTGCAAAACAGGAATGTTGATTGCACTGTTGATCTATGCCAATGTTTTTGCCGAGTTCTTTGCAGCCAGGATCAAAAACACGGAACCAACTGATGAGATAATGGAAAAAACTGACTGATATGTTCATCACCGAAACTCAAATACGTATTCATTATGCACTCACCGACCAGATGGGTGTGGTGTATTATGGTCACTACGCACAATTTTATGAAATTGGACGTACCGAAGCCATCAGGCAAATTGGGTACACTTATAAAGAGATTGAAGCATTGGGCATCATCATGCCCGTGATTGAAATACACAGCCGTTTTTTACGCCCTGCAAAATATGATGACCTTATTACCGTAAAAACAACACTCAAAGAAATGCCCACACATTTCAAAATTGTTTTTCATGCCGAGATTTTTAATGAGCAGGATGAATTGCTGAACACAGGTGAGGTTTCTTTGTTTTTTGTAGATGCTAAAACGATGAAGCGCTGTGATATGCCCGAAGTGCTGCGGGAGAAGTTATCAGGTTATTTCGTATAGTTCAAAATAAAAGTCAAAATTCAAAAATGCGCATTTAATATAAGCTATTTGAATTTTGACTTTTATTTTTAATATGCAATATCTTAAGCCCTGTTATTATCCGGACGCCAGTTCTTTATCGCCATCTTTATTTGTTTTGAACTTAAACTCTCCTCAGCAGCTTGTTTTGCCAGGGTAACAAATTCATCATCGCCAGCAAAACGCAAAGCAATAATTTGTCCCATTCGTAAGCGACTGTCTAATGCCTTACCGGTTGCAATAAAATGCCTCAGGTTTTCTTCGGCTCGTATAGCTCTGTCCTGCGCCTTTAATGCAAATGAACGGGCAAAGAACCATACCAATGTTAATACTAAACTCATCAGGCATATCAGCGATGCGCTGTAAATACCCCCTCCACCATTAGCAGAACAACTGCTGCAGTTTTCAAATAAATTAATGCAGCTACCCACTATTAATGCAAGTAATGCAGTGGAAGTAACAAAATGATACAAGGGAACATACCGGGAATGATTTTTAAAATTCTGCTCTGCCATATAAAATAGTTTTGGTAAAGGTTTGAAAAAGTTAAGTTACTTTAAAATATCCAGCAGTTTCCACATTTTTTCCCTCACAGCACCGGGGTTGCCATCATAATTATTGATGATAAAAGAGAAAGTATATTCCGTACCTGATTTTGATTTTATATAACCTGTATAACTTCTTACACCACCTATATAACCCGATTTCATTTTAATGCCGTTCTGCTCGGGCAGTGCATTATAAAAAGAGGAATACCAGCTTTGCTTTTTAGCATATTGCATTACCGTTACCAAAGCATTGGTGGTAACCCGGTTTGCAGGCGATAAACCACTGCCGTCAATTATATGTAAAGCAGATTTTTCTATCCCGTTTTTACTCCAGAAATCTTTGATGATTGCAATGGATGAATCATACATATAATCAGTGTTCATAAAAGGATGATATTTTCTGCCTATTGCTTTTAAGAAAGCTTCTCCATATAAATTTATACTCTTTTGCAAAAACCAGTAATTAATGCTATCAAGCGAAGGCGACATTAGAGAATCAATAAAAGCCATAGCCTTATAAACTGGCTTATTTGAAAGCACATTCTCGGTATAAGCATAGCTTTCGGGCCGGATAGTAATTCCGGTTTTTCTTAAATATTCAACAAGGTCATCTTTAAATATTTTAGAAGGGTTTACCATGCTTCCACTTATTTTAAAACTACCTTTCTGTAACTGGATAGTCCCTTTTGTAAGTACCAGATTTGAAAATGGAGATGAATAAATAATTGAATTGTCGCCACTCCCCTTTGCACCGGTTGTTATACTATTTCGCAAATTAATGTCAGCCATCTTAGGGCTGGTTGATACTACTGTTGTTGGCCAGCCTTCCTTTTCACTTGGCTGCAAATAAAGGTCATACTGGTTTTCATGCCAGTTAAATCCAAAGCAGGGAGCCCCGTAATAATTACCTATATCCTGCCATATCCATCCTTCAGGCATTGGCAACAATCCATAATAAAGGTCATCCACATAAAGGTTTCTTTCAAACCTCGTCAATTTGTTTTTTTGCAGGATTGCAGCAATTTTAGAAAAAATAATTGTGTCACTTGTATTTTCCCACCGCCAGCTACCAAGTGTGGGATCTCCACGTCCAATAATAAATAAGGAACCGGCATCAAAACTATTATCACCCTGCGGATCTGTTCCTATATATGTTTTATAGCGGTAACCTTTCCCCAACATTTCAAATGCACTTGCACTTGTAACCACTTTCAAACAACTGGCCGGCGCCAAACCTACCTGCGAGTTTTTATCAAACATAACTTTGCCGGTTTTTGTATCCACCACATACAGACTTATAGTGGCGTGTTTAAACTGTGTATCGGTTTCAAAGGTTTTAAATGCACTTGCAAGACGCTCTTCGGTTTTTTGCCCAAAAGAAATTCCACTTATCAATAAACTAAAAACCCAAAAAAATGTTTTCATACCTTAACTTATCTTGCACTAAAATTAATCTTTTTAAATCTATACATGACACAGGCTTCCATAATTACAATCGGTGACGAACTTTTAATAGGACAGGTTATTGATACCAACAGCGCCTGGATGGCACAGGAACTCAACAAAGCCGGCATACGTGTGGTGCGCCGGGTGGCGGTTGGTGATGTGTGGGATGAGATATGGACAGCATTGGATGAAGAACAAAAATATGCCGGTATCATTTTAATAACCGGTGGCCTTGGCCCTACTGCCGATGATATTACCAAGCCGCTACTCTGCAAATATTTTGGCGGCAAAATGATTGTTGACGAAGGCGCCAAACAAAATGTGCTCAACATCTTTACCAAACTTAACCGCCCCATTATTGACCGCAATTTAAAACAGGCCGAAGTACCGGATGTTTGTACCGTGTTGCAAAATAAAAGAGGCACAGCACCCGGTATGTTATTTAATAAAGATGGAAAAGTATTTGTTAGCCTGCCCGGTGTACCGCACGAAATGAAAGGACTGATGACTGATGATGTGATACCGGCACTGGTAAATGAATTTAAATTTCCAACTATCATACACAACACATTATTAACTGCGGGTGTTGGCGAAAGTTTTTTAGCCGAGCTGATAAAAGATTTTGAAGAAGCCCTTCCGGCGCAAATCAAATTGGCTTACCTGCCCAATTACGGTATGGTAAGGTTAAGATTAACAGCAACCGGTTTTAATGCCGATGAAACAGAAAAAGAAATTAACCAGTTATTTGAAAAACTAAAAGCACTTGTGGCGGATTACCTTGTAACTGATAAAGATGAACCCATGGAAAATGTGGTTGGCAAATTGCTGATGGCAAAAGGTAAAACCATGTGTACTGCTGAAAGCTGTACCGGCGGCTATATTGCACACCTGCTTACTTCCATTATTGGCTCATCAAAATTTTATAATGGCAGCGTGGTAAGTTACTCTTACGAGGCAAAGGAAGACCTGCTGCAGGTAGATAAAACCACCCTGGAAACCAAGGGCGCAGTAAGTGAAGAAGTAGTGCTGCAAATGGCCCGTGGTGCTTTGAAGCATCTTAAATCTGAGTATGTGATTGCTGTATCGGGTATTATGGGACCTGATGGCGGCACAACCGATAAACCTGCCGGCACTGTTTGGATAGCCGTGGGCAATGCAGAAAATATACAAGCTCAAAAACTCTATTTCCGCTTCGACAGGGCCAGGAATATACAATTAACTGCTATGAATGCCTTGAATTTGCTGCGGAAATTTATACTGGCGCAAGGCTAAGAAATATCGGGTATCCAACATTCGCCATTCATTGTTAAAAGGGAAATAATTACCTTTGAGTACGATTGCAAACAAATTTCAAACAAGTATATGAGTTTAGTTGATTTAGTAATGCCAAAGCTGGGAGAAAGCATCATGGAAGCCACCATTTTAAAATGGCATAAAAAACCAGGTGATACCATCAAGCAGGACGAAACTGTATTGGATATTGCCACCGATAAAGTAGACAGCGAAGTACCCTCAACAGCCGAAGGTGTTATTGAAGAGATTTTATTTAAAGAGAATGATGTGGTGCCCATTGGTACTGTAATCGCCAAAATAAGGGTGGGCGCCAATGCAGCCGTTTCAAATAACCAGCCTGCACCTGCGCAAAAGAAGGAAGAATATGAAGAAGCAAAAGTGGTGGAGGAAATTCCTTATCAACCAGTTGTCAGTTCGCAATTGGCAGTGGGCAGTGGGCAGTCATCTGATAATAAAATCAGGTTTTATTCTCCGCTTGTATTAAATATAGCCCAGCAGGAAGGTATCGGCATGGCCGAACTGGAAAACATCCCCGGCACGGGCCAGGATGGAAGAGTAAGTAAGAAAGATATTTTAGCTTATGTTGCCAACAAAGGCGCCGGCAGCCAGCCACAACAAGTCAGCCAGCAACCTCAAACTGTTGCTATTGCAGCACCAGAACAACAAACAACAAACAACAAACCACAAACAGAATACCAGGCGCCAGTTGTATTCACTGGCAACGTAGAAGTAATTGAAATGGACCGCATGCGTAAACTGATTGCCAAACATATGGTAGACAGCAAGCACACATCGGCACATGTAACCAGCTTTGCCGAATGTGATGTTACCGGTTTGGTAATGTGGAGAGAAAAAGTAAAAAAAGATTTCGAAAAAAGAGAAGGCGAAAAAATTACCTACACGCCCCTGTTCATTGAAGCCATTGTAAAGTGCATTAAAAAATATCCCATGCTCAGCAGCAGTGTAGATGGTGATAAGATCATTATAAAAAAAGACCTCAACATTGGTATGGCCACTGCCCTGCCAAGCGGCAATTTAATTGTGCCGGTAATAAAAAACGCCGATCAGCTTAATTTAACAGGCCTTACCAAACAGGTAAATGGCCTGGCCAATGCAGCCCGTACCGGTAAACTAAGGCCCGATGATACCACCGGCGGCACATTCACTTTAACCAACGTGGGTACATTTGGCAGCATCATGGGCACACCCATTATTAACCAGCCGCAGGTAGCCATTATGGCTGTGGGTGCTATTAAAAAACGCCCCATGGTAATTGAAACCCCGCAGGGTGATAGCATTGCCATACGCCACATGATGTACATCTCCCTCAGTTACGACCACCGTATTATTGATGGTGCACTCGGCTCTACTTTCTTAAATGCAGTGAGTAAAGAGTTGGAGAATTTTGATGTGAACAGGACTATTTAAGGAATTAGGAATGGGTAATTAGGAATTTGAATACCAGCTTTGGTTTTTCATGGCATCATCGTTGTGAACTTGTTCTGTTCTTCTTTCTTTTTAGTAAAAAGAAAGAAGAATCAATCCTTTCATCGCTATACCATTGTGGGAACTTTGATTAATCCGAAGATAAATTTTGCTTACCTCAATATCAAAATCCCTATTTCACTATAGTAACTAATCTGTTTTAATCAGTATCAATCCGTGTCATCTGCGTTCCTATCAACTCCATCACCTTCTCAAAATCCGGCTCACACCAAATCACTTCTTCATCTTTTTTAAACCAGGTCATTTGCCGCTTGGCGTACTGGCGGGTATTTATTTTTATTATTTCCACGGCATCTTCCAGTAAAAGATCGCCGGCGTGGTAGCCAAATAACTCACGGTAGCCAACTGTTTGCAATGCATTCAGTTTTTTAAAAGGTATCAGTTTTTTTACTTCATCGGCAAGGCCGGCTTTCATCATGGCATCTACCCTGCTGTTTATGTTTTTATGCAGTTGCTCTTTGGGTATTTCCAGTCCAATTTTTATGATATTAAAAGGCCTTGGCTTTTTTTGCTGTGTTCTAAACTCGATGATAGATTTACCAGTGGATAGTTTTACTTCAAGTGCCCTCAGCAAACGGTGTGGGTTTTTTATTTCGCCCTGTGCATAATACATCGGGTCATTTTTTTTAACTTCCTTTTGCAACCATTCAAGTCCTTCCCATTCAAACTCAGCATTTATTTTTTTGCGTATTTTCTCATCCACAACCGGCACTTCATCAATACCCTGGCAAAACGTTTTTACATACAGGCCGGTGCCGCCAACCACTACCGCCACATCATGCTCCTTAAAAATAGCCGCTGCTTTATCCAATGCATACTGCTCAAAAACACCGGTATTCATTTCGTCCTTTATTGAATGTGAGCTGATAAAATGATGTGTTACCTGCGCAAGTTCTTCTGCCGAAGGCTTGGCTACGCCAATATTCAGTTCTTTAAAACACTGGCGGCTATCGGCCGAAATTATTTCTGTTTTAAAATGAAGTGCGGTTTGTACAGCAAGTGAAGTTTTGCCAACAGCAGTTGGGCCAACGATAACGATGCAGGTCTTTTTCATGAATAGTTTGAGTTTGTAGAGAACTCTTTTTATTAGTAGGGAGTCGTCAGTCAGGAGTTGGGAGTGTGCTAACTCATGACTACTGACTGACGACTCAGGACTCCTTTTTAAAATCCATCATTCGCCTCATCAACGGAAGATTCTTCTTCTCCATCCGCTTCCACACTATCGCCATCTTCGTCCTGTTCACTAAACCCATCTGCCAAAGCATCGGGCCGCAGGTCATACTTTTCTTCCATCTCAGCAAGGCGGCTGTCAACTAACCCCTTTGTGCCGTATTGCGAAGGCGCAATACCTTCGGTACGAATGCAGCAGGGGTAAACCAGTTTGTTATTTTCTGTTTTATCAACAGTTATCAGTTCTACCATAAAATGCCAGAACTTATTAAAATCGTATTCGTAAATAAATTTCTGGTTGGGATTGGTAATCTCGGTGCCAATAAGCGTATCGGCCATAATGAGTGGCTCGGCCTTGTATTCCTTATCATATTTCTCCAGCGAAATTTCTCTGCCACGTAACCAGTTATCGTTACTGCGGTAAAAAGTTGCCTTGTGCTGCGAATCAAATTCAAAGCTTTTTAAAATAGCACTGTGCAGGTCGAAAAAACTCTGGGTATGCTTTATTGCAATATCCCTATACACACTGTCATCATCTTCCCAATAAATTCTGAAACGTAAGATAGCCATGTGGTAAAATTAAGAATTAAGAATTAAGAATTAGGAATTAACCCCGGAAATTCCCAACTCTTTTGCTTTTGCTAACATAAAGTTGCGGGCCGCTTCATATTCGTTGGGGATTATGCCGTCTAATATGGCTTCCCGTATGGCATTTTTTAAATCGCCAACCGGCCTGGAAGGTGGCAGGTTAAATGTTTCCATGATCATTTCGCCCGTGATAGGTGGCTGCCAGTTGCGCAGGTGGTCTTTCTCCTCCACTTCAGCACACCGTTTTTTCACCATTTCAAAATTTTCCAAAAACCGCTTTACCTTGGTTTTGTTTTTAGAAGTGATATCGGCTGCACACAAAGTCATCAGGGCATCAAAATCTTCACCGGCATCAAACAGCAAACGGCGTATTGCGCTGTCGGTAATATTTTCTTTGGTAAGGCTGATGGGCCGCAAATGCAGTTCTACCAGCTTACGCACAAATTTCATTTTTTCGTTTTGCGGTAGTTTCAGTTGCGTAAAAATTTTAGGTACCATCCTGCCACCAACAACTTCGTGGCCATGAAAGGTCCAGCCATGCCCTTCTTCAAATTTTTTGGTGGCGGGTTTGGCAATATCGTGTAAAACGGCAGCCCAGCGCAGCCAGAGGTCATCGGTGTTTTGTGCAATATTATCCACCACTTGTATGGTATGATAAAAATTATCCTTGTGGCCGTGCCCGTCAATATACTCGGCACCTGCCAGGTCAACCATTTGCGGAAAAATAATTTTTAGTAAGCCGCTCTTGTACAAAAGATCAAAACCTATCGACGGTTTACTGCTCATCAATATTTTATTCAGCTCATCGGCAACTCTTTCGCCGCTCACAATTTTTATACGGCCTGCATTTTCTATAATGGCCGCAAAAGTATCCGGGTGTATGGTAAAATGTAATTGTGATGCAAACCTGATAGCTCTCATCATCCGCAGCGGATCATCGCTGAAAGTTTGAGCCGGTGCAAGCGGGGTCTGAATATTCTTTAATTCCAGGTCATTGATACCGTTAAATGGATCTACCAGTTCGCCAAAATCATCTTTATTTAAATTAATGGCCATGGCGTTGATGGTAAAGTCGCGGCGGTTCTGGTCGTCTTCAATGGTGCCATTTTCCACTGCCGGCTTGCGGCTGTTAAAATCGTAGCTTTCTTTTCGGGCACCTACAAATTCAATTTCAAGCCCATCAGCCTTAATTTGAGCAGTGCCAAAATTTTTAAAGAAATGAACTTCTGGCGCTGGTGTAAATTTTTCTGCAACTTTTGCAGCCAGTTTAATACCATCGCCTACACAAACAATATCCATGTCTTTGGTGCTTCTTCCCAGTATCTTATCCCGTACAAACCCTCCAATTAAATAGCAGGGCACACCCAATTCTTCAGCCGAAAGGGCAATTTTCTGCAATATTTCCAGTTCTTTATCGTCGCAGTTTATATACATGGATTGCAAAAGTAAGCAATTGTGTTAACGGGATTTAGGCAACAACAAACTATAAACCACAAACAACAAACTATAAACCACAAACAACAAACTATTTCGGCATTAATATTGACCTTATACAAACTCACACAAAAAACATCCAAATAAATGTGTGCTTTGACATTTTGACCATATATTGAGAAAATTATGAACGACAAGTTTTATTTGCAGGGCGGAGAAGATGAGATGGAGTTTATGCCAATCATACCCTTGAACGAAGAAGATGACGGAAGTGCTGATGATCAACCGATTCCTGATGTTATTCCTTTATTAGCTTTAAGAAATACGGTGCTCTTTCCCGGTGTTGTAATTCCCATAACTGTTGGCCGCGATAAGAGTATTAAGGCTGTAACCGATGCTTATAAGGCTGACAAATTGATAGGCGTGGTAGCGCAAAAAGACAGTACGGTTGAAGAACCAACTGTAAGCGACCTGGAAGATATTGGTACCGTTGCAAAAATTGCCAAGCTGATTAAAATGCCCGATGGTGGAACAACCATTATTATACAGGGCCGTAAGCGCTGCAAGATTGAGGAAATAACCACAGACGATCCGTATTTTAAAGCAAAGATCAGTGTATTAACCGATGAGGCGTTAAAAGACGATGCCGATTTTGATGCTATGATCGGAAGCATTAAAGACCTGGCAGGTCAGATCATCAACCTGTCTCCCAACCTGCCAAGCGAAGCTGCCATCATTTTAAAAAATATTGAGAACCCCTCGTTCCTGATACATTTTGTAAGCAGTAATCTTAACAGCGATATTAAAGAGAAACAACGCCTGCTGGAGATAAGCAGCATTAAGGCAAGGGCCGAACTACTGATGAACCTGATGCAGACCGAACTGCAATACACCGAACTGAAAAACAAGGTTACCAATAAAACCCGTGCCGAACTTGATAAACAGCAACGTGAATACTTTTTACAGCAGCAAATGAAAGCCATTAAGGACGAACTGGGTGGCGATAATGTGGCCGAAGTAAAAGATATGCTGAAGAAGGCCGAAAACAAAAAATGGCCCGCAGCTGCTAAGGAAATGTTTACCAAAGGAGCAGAAAAACTGGAGCGTATGCATCCATCCACACCCGATTATTCGGTTGTGTACAATCACCTTGACCTGATGCTTGATTTACCCTGGGATGAATACACCGAGGATTCCTATGACCTGAAGAAGGCTAAGAAAATACTGGACCTGGATCACTACGGTATGCAGAAAATCAAGGAACGTATTTTAGAATACCTGGCTGTTTTGAAACTGAAAGGCGATATGAAATCACCAATACTTTGTTTCCTGGGCCCTCCGGGCATTGGCAAAACCAGTTTGGGCAAGAGTATTGCAGCTGCTATACAAAGAAAATATGTACGGGTAAGCCTGGGTGGCCTGCACGATGAGAGTGAGATTCGTGGACATCGCAAAACTTACATAGGCGCTATGCCTGGCCGTATTTTACAATCTATACGCAAGGTAAAGTCGAGCAACCCGGTAATGATATTGGATGAGATCGATAAAGTAGGTGCCGATCATCGCGGCGACCCCTCATCAGCTTTGCTGGAAGTTTTGGACCCCGAGCAAAACAATACCTTTTACGATAACTACCTGGAATTGGAATACGACCTGAGTAAAGTGTTATTTATAGCTACCGCAAATAACTTAAGCAATATACCCGCAGCATTGCGTGATAGATTGGAGATCATTGATTTAAGTGGCTATGCCGTAGAGGAGAAAATTGAAATTGCCAAGCGCCACCTGATGCCCAAGCAAAAAGAAATGCATGGTTTAAAAGACAATAGTTTTAAACTGAGCGATACGGTGCTGGAGAAAATGATTCAGGATTATACCCGTGAAAGTGGTGTTAGGGAACTGGACAGGCAGCTTGCCAGCATCATGCGTTACCAGGCAAAAGAACTGGTGATAAAGGGAAAACTAAAAGCCACTATCACCAATAATGATGTGGAGAAGATATTGGGTAAACCAAGATATAGCAACGACCTGTACAAGATTGCCAATATGCCCGGTGTAGCTGTTGGCCTTGCCTGGACCTATGTAGGTGGTGATATTTTGTTTATTGAAACACAGTTAAGCGAAGGTAAAGGTGAATTAAAACTTACAGGCAACCTGGGTAATGTAATGAAGGAAAGTGCCAGCACTGCCCTCACCTACCTGGAAGCTAATTGCAAGAAAGTTGATATTGCTCCGGAAATGTTTCATAAAAAAGACATTCATATACATGTGCCCGAAGGTGCCACACCCAAGGATGGACCAAGTGCAGGCATTACCATGCTGAGTGCATTGGCAAGTGCTTTTACCGGCCGCAAAATAAAACCATACCTGGCCATGACCGGAGAGATAACTTTACGTGGACAGGTATTGCCTGTTGGTGGTATTAAAGAAAAAGTTTTAGCAGCAAGGCGTGCAGGTTTAAAAGAGATCATCATGTGCTGGCAAAATGAAAAAGATGTGGAGGAAATAAACCCACAATACATTAAGGGCATTAAATTTCATTATGTAAAGAATATGCAGCAGGTGCTGGATCTGGCATTAGCATGAAAATGATGTAATGAAAAAAGCCGCTTCAATAATTGAAGCGGCTTTTTAGTACCAGTCATCATGTCAATCTACTGCTTCACAAATTTTTCGCTGTGCAATAAATTTCCATCAGTATCAGTCAATTTTAAATAATAAACTCCACCCGGTATTTTCTTCACATCTAATGTGGTGAACATATCTGTAACAGGTTGAGAATAGATAACCTTTCCATCTACATTATAGATTATCAGATTTTTTCTGGTATTATCGCCGGTTAAATAAACAGTCAGTTTATCTGCTACCGGGTTGGGAAATGCCTTAACTGTAATCTTTGAGGCTTCTGATGAAGGAAGTTCCTGCTGAGTTGCTGTACCAAGCTGCACCCTTAAGGTATAACAATTGGTAGCGCTAGTTGCTCCGTTATAACCATAAACATGCGCATAGTATGTACCTGCAGTATAAGTACGGGTTATTGTTTCACTGGTTGTACCGCCTGCCTGCGATATGGCCAATTGTGTGGTACCATCACTGCTATATAATTTAAGATCATAATCAAAAGGCAATGTGGTTAATGTAATAGTAGCTGTTCCGCCGGTTGTAATTACAAATTTGTAATAATCATTATCGCCGGTTGGGCTTATCAAACCTTTTACATCTGTGTTAAAAGGAATAGTAGCTGCTCCTGTTGCAGTTCCGTTTGTACTAACATCTAACGGACCCGGACAAGTAGTAACAGCAGTTGTAGTAAACTGTGCCTGTGTATAGGTACTGCTTAATCCAACAGCAGTACAATTTGCCCTCACCCTCCAATCGTATAAAGAAGATGCAGTTAAGCCGCTTAAACCAACCGAAGTTGAAGCAGTGGCTGTTGCTGCATTGATCCAGGTGCCCGATGAATTTAATTTATAATCAACATCATAATTGGCAGCACCACTTACTGCACCCCAGCTAACAGTTGCACTGCTTGCTGTAACTGCAGATGATGCTAAGCCAGCCGGTGCATTACAACTGGCAGGAGATGTAGTTGTAAACTGTGCCTGTGCATAAGCACCTGTTGCTCCGGTACAATTTGCCCTTACCCTGTAATCGTACAAACTGCCCTGTGTTAATCCGCTTAATGCTACAGAAAGACTGGTTGTTGCAGTGGCAGCATTTATCCAGGTACCCGAGGAATTTAATTTATAGTCCACATCATAATTTAAAGCACCACCTAAAGCAGTCCAGCTTACAGTTGCAGTGGTATTGGTAATTGCAGAAGCTGCTAAACCGCTAACTGTTCCACATGACGGAGCTGCTCCAATTATGGTTGTAAATACACCTCTGCCATGAGTTGCTGCAGATAGTAAACCATCACTGGCCCTGTACTGCAACATATCGGTACGTACATTGGGGAAACCGGTTTCAGGATCCCAGGCTGTTGATGCACCATTTATTAATGTTGTTTGCCAGATACCTGTTTCAGTTGCAATGATAGCTTTGGTGTTATCGCCCGGATAAAATATGGCCCAACGCACAGGCATATCAGGCAGGTTACCATCAATGGCTGTCCATGTTGTGCCTCCATTGCTTGTTACCCAAACGTTGCTTACACCATAGTTAGAGTAAACAACTATTATGTTCTGTTCATTTGTTCCCAATTCAATGCAGGAAATGTTTGCACTGGCAGTTGTCATTCCTGTGCCGATGATACTGGTGAAAGTTGGTGTTGCATTGGCAGCTGTTGCTTTAATTAAAGAAGGTGTAATGCCACTTCCACCACCGCCAAAAAACACGGTATGGTTTGTATAGGGCGATACTTTTACTGCCGATACCCTGCCAGAACTTAATCCACTCATGGTTACAGATGTAAATGTGCTGCCTGTTTGCGGATTGCTCCAGCGCACAAAAGCATTGGCATTGCCGCTGCAGTACATAATATTATTTACATCATCATAATCGGTAGGGTTTATAAATTTACCTGCACTACTGGAGTAATTTACTGATGTCCAGGTAGAGCCACTGTTGGTGCTTCTTCTGTATTGATTGTAAACATAAGAACCCCATTGATATTGACCCTGGTTTTGATCAATATGTACAAAAGCACCATCACCACCGGTAACTTCAACCGATGCACCAATAGTTGCGTTATTTAACTGGTGTACACCATTATCCTGTGCACCTGCTAAAAAATAATTGGTTGATGTAGGGTGATTGGCAACCGCATAAAATTGCTTGATGCGTAAACCCTGGTTACGGTCGGTAATGGTGGTACCTCCATTGGCAGAATAATGTACACCGCCATCGCAACCAAATAAAACCTGGTTATTGCTACGCCAGGTAATGATCTGTTGGTCGGCATGTACATACTGCCCGGCTGTGCCGACCCACTCACTAATTTTTGTCCAGCTCGTACCGCCATTGGTTGTTTTGTAACAATCCAAACTTCCTACAATTACATTGTTTGCGTTGTTAGGGTCAATCGCTACCGCCATACAATACCATGCCTGTCCACTTGTAAAAGCTGGTGTAGCTCCGGTAGCAGCCCAGTTGGCACCGCCGTTTGTTGATTTATAAATAGTAGGTACACCCCATGCAGAATTAGATGGCAATGCATAAAGTGTATTACCATTACTTTCAATGGCCACATTATATTGTGTTGGAAACGTAGTGGCAGGTGATGTCCATGTACCTGATGTTACTGTTGCAGGATTATCAGTATAACGATAACCGGCACTACCGGCGGCTGTATTATAATATCCGCAAATAATATGAAATCTTCCGGTGCTGCTCAGCTCCAGATCAGGCACCCTTGCATCAAGGCCCGAAGGCGTAATATTTGTCCAGGTACTTGTTGCTTTGGTAAACCTTTGCAAACCTGCAGTATTGGAAATTGAATTACATCCAACATATAAATTACCACTTGCATCGCAAACCACTTTACTTACATTCCAGAAATTTGCGGTGCCTGCCATTACCGACCAGGTAACTCCATGGTCTGTACTTCTCCAGATACCGGCGCCTCTTACGGCATCGGCATTAATGGCTTTTTCGCCGGTTCCAAAATACATGATGTTTACATCAGTAGGGTCCTGGCATATACTGGCCACAGCAAGGTTTCCAAAAAAATCATTGATGGGTGTCCATGTTGCCGGGTTAACAGTAATATCATTTGTTTTCCAAAGGCCACCATCAATACCTCCTACCCAAACGGTTTTGCCGGTGGCATCGCCCAGGTCTTCCCAAATGGCTCTTACCCTGCCAGATGTTTTACCATTGCCTGGCCTTGTGTTTCCATTACTGGCACCTACAGCATCACTGTTAGGCCCACGTTCTGTCCACGAAAGCAAAGAGTTTACAGTATTTGCTTTCAGCCGCTGGCTTCTTACCTGGTAAGCTTCTACCAGCCTTCCTTTGGGAACATACCCAAGAGCAGGATCCTTTGTCATGTCTATTTCATGTTGTAATCTTTTAGAAATTCCTGCCTGGTTTTCTGTAACCCTTTCAACCTGTGCAAAGGTTGTTGCAGCAATCAAAATGAGTACAACTGAAATTGTAGTTTTTAGTTTTAACATACAGTAGATTTTTTGGTGAATAGTGAGATATAAATATAATATAGTTTTTTTTACAATATCATAGTAAAAACACGGTGTAAATCTACTTTGTGGATAAATAAATGGTTTAAGGGAGAGTGCTGAAAAAAAGTTGCAGGTTAAAAGTGTTTTGTAAAGACTTATCTGCTCTGCTTCTGTCTTTACTTCAACAATTTTAAAAACTGTTGCTTTTTGATAACCAGCAGAACTGCTGAATTTGCTTTAACATAAAATTATTAAACAGCACGCAACCATCAGCACTATTTACCCGTATATAATAACTAAGCTATCAACAGGTTTTATGTTGGTTGTTTTAAGGGTTAAAGAAATTCCCTCCTGTTCTCAGGAGGGAATTTATATTTTATAGAATTTCTGTCTTGTATTTACCTGCTGCGGTCCATCCAATCCACTTCCTTCTTTGTAGTGAAGGCCTGCACAATGGCGATGAGGAAAAGCATGGCTACATTACCTGCCAGGTAGGTAAGGCTAAGGCCATGATAACCGGTTATATCAGTATTGAATTTTGTAAAGAAAGCAATCATGTCAAAAACCAATACAACCAGGCTGATTAAAAATCCTGCAATAAATAAAATTTGGGAAATAATTTTTACTGCTTTGGCAGGATGCTTTTTGGTTCTTTTAAAAAAGATAAAATAAACACTCATAAAAATGGCTGGAGCCAGTGAAACTACCCCCAAACCAAAAGTAATATCGGCAACGGTTGAAGAAACCAGTTTTGAAATACCGTAAAATGCAGCAATAACCAATCCCAGCAGCACTGGTACGCACAGGAAAAGCAAAAATATAAGTGCGTATAGCTTAGAGTATTTAATAAACCTGTCTTCCATCTTGTTTGATTATACCTGTACAATTAACAGTTTCAATTACCATAAGTTTAAAAATAACTCAGCTTGGTTTTTGGTGTTAATGTCAGCAAGGTTTCATACATCAGTTTGATGGTATTTTCAATATCTGATTTATGCAGCATTTCAACGGTTGTGTGCATATAACGTAAAG
>JAOAUI010000116.1 GCA_030157685.1 Ferruginibacter sp.
CCAGGAGCATGCGTTTGCGTTCTTCAAAAATTGAAAAAGATCATCCGCTTGTTCAGGCGGGTATAAAACTGGGTAAACAAATGTATGGCTCACCCACAACATCAGATGCTGCTTTAATACCAGCTCCCGTATTAAAATGTGGCCCCGGCGATAGCGCAAGAAGCCATACGGCAGATGAATTTATTTATCTGAAAGAAATCGAAGAAGGAATAAACACTTACATAAAAATATTGGAGCAGGTAGTTTAAAATATTTTAACCTTAAATGAAAAATGAAATGACAGATCCGAAAAGTGCAAACTCCCCTTTAGGGGATGGGGGTATGAAACTCTGGCAAAAAGAAAAAGTATCATTACAGGAAGTAGAAAAATTTACTGTCGGTAAGGATAATGAACTGGATTTACATCTGGCATCATTTGATGTATTGGGTTCCCTGGCGCATATTAAAATGCTCGAATCGGTTGGATTGCTATCTAAAGAAGAATTAAACCAAATAGAAATTGAGCTAAAAAACATTTACAAACAAACCCAGTCAACCGATTTTAAATTAAATGATGGGGTAGAGGATATTCACTCGCAGGTAGAATTAATGCTTACACAAAAACTGGGTGATGCAGGCAAAAAAATTCACAGCGCCCGAAGCCGGAACGACCAGGTTCTTGTTGACCTGAAATTATTTTTAAGATATGAAATTGAAAAAACTGTTACCAATACAAAAGCATTGTTCGATCTGTTAATTGCGCAAAGTGAAAAGCATAAAGCTAATCTGTTGCCAGGTTACACCCATCTCCAACTGGCCATGCCATCCTCTTTTGGTTTATGGTTTGGTGCCTATGCCGAAAGTTTGGTTGATGATTTAACAACACTGGAAGCGGCTTACCGGGTTGTTAATAAAAACCCGCTGGGCTCTGCAGCAGGCTATGGCTCCTCATTTCCCATCAACAGGCAATTGACAACTGAACTGTTAGGTTTTGATGAACTCAATTATAATGTGGTATATGCACAAATGGGACGGGGAAAAACAGAACGCATTGTAGCATCGGCTTTAGCAAATATTGCAGCCACACTGGCTAAGCTAAGTATGGACGCCTGTTTGTACCTCAACCAGAATTTTGCATTCATTTCATTTCCGGATGAGCTGACAACCGGCAGCAGCATCATGCCGCATAAAAAAAATCCCGATGTATTTGAATTGATACGTTCTCATTGCAACCGCATACAGGCCCTGCCCAATGAGATCATGCTGATGACAACCAATCTTCCATCGGGCTACCATCGCGACCTTCAATTGATAAAAGAACATATCATACCTGCTTTTCAAAATATAAATGATTGCCTGCAGATGACAGGCCTGATGTTGAGCAATATCGAAATTAAAAAAGACCTGCTGCAGGATGAAAAGTATACATTCTTATTCAGCGTAGAAGAAGTAAACAAACTGGTACTGGAAGGTATGCCCTTCAGAGATGCATACAAAAAAGTAGGTGAAGCTATTGAAGCCGGAAACTTTACCCACTCAGCTTCACCGGTTCATACACATGAGGGCTCAATCGGTAATCTTTGTAACGATAAAATTGAGGCCATCATGCATGATATTATACAAAAATTCAATTTTGATAAAGTGAAAATTGCGTTGCAACAATTATTAAGTTAGATTTGTCGCAATAATTTTCTATTATAATGGCCGATCAGTCTACGAAAAAACGCATTGCTATATTTGGTTCAACCGGTTCTATAGGTACCCAGGCCCTGGAAGTAATACGTGCCAATGCCGATCTGTTTGAAGTGGAGATATTAACAGCACAAACAAATGATGAATTACTCATTACACAGGCACTGGAATATAAGCCCAATGCAGTTGTTATAGGCGATGATGGCAGGTATCAGAAAGTAAAGGAAGCCTTATCATCCACAGATATAAAAGTATTTGCCGGCGAAGCGGCATTGGAAGAAGTTGCTGAATTTGATACCTATGATATGATGCTGGCCGGCATTGTAGGTTTTGCCGGATTAAAACCCACGTTAAAAGCGGTAGAAAAAGGCAAAGCTGTTGGCCTTGCCAATAAAGAAACACTGGTTGTTGCAGGTGATATTGTAATGCAGAAAGCCATTGAAAAAAGAGTGCCGGTCATTCCTGTAGATAGTGAACATTCTGCCATCTTTCAATGCCTTATCGGCGAAGCCAGGAACCCAATTGAAAAAATTATTCTTACAGCCAGTGGCGGCCCCTTCCTGGGTAAAAAGCCCAACTTCCTGGTTAATGTAAAAAGAGATCATGCCCTGCAACACCCCAACTGGAGTATGGGCGCAAAAATATCTATAGACTCTGCAACCCTCATGAATAAAGGGCTGGAGATGATAGAGGCAAAATGGCTTTTTAATTTACGGCCCGATCAGATTGAAGTGGTCATTCATCCGCAGAGCATTATTCACAGCATGGTACAGTTCGAAGACGGAAGTATCAAAGCACAGATGGGATTGCCCGATATGAAACTGCCCATTCAATATGCGATGGCATTTCCAGGCAGAATAAAGAACGATTTCCCCCGTCTCAATTTTAAAAAATACCCGGCATTAAATTTTGAAGAACCCGATGTTAAAACTTTCAGAAATTTGGCCCTGGCTATGGAGGCGCTCAACAAGGCTGGTAACATGCCTTGTGTATTAAATGCAGCCAATGAAATTGCCGTGTGGGCCTTTCTGCGCAACCGTATCGGCTTTTTAGATATGACCGCCCTGGTAGAAAAAACCATGGAAAACGTGACCTTTATTGAAAAACCCACCTTACAGGAATATTTTGAAAGCGACGCCGAAGCCCGTAATTTTGCGGCTTCGTTGATAAACCTGTAAAAGTGTTTTGGGCCGGGCCTTGTACTGCTATTTAGCTTCATTGGCGTCGCACTCTTGTACTTTTCATCAATACTGAACTTTAAATACAAATTATTAAATGGACATTACCTTATTAGCAATAAACTGGCCCAGCGTAGGTTTAAAAGTTGCCCAGCTTTTATTGTCACTTTCTATACTTGTTATCCTGCACGAATTTGGCCACTACATTACAGCAAAGTGGTTTAAATGCCGGGTTGAAAAATTCTACCTCTTTTTCGATCCCTGGTTTTCAATATTTAAAAAGAAGATCGGCGATACGGTTTATGGTATTGGCTGGCTGCCATTGGGTGGGTATGTAAAAATATCCGGCATGGTGGATGAGAGCATGGATAAAGAATCATTAAAGCTACCCCCGCAATCCTGGGAATTTAGAAGTAAACCAGCCTGGCAACGTTTGATCATCATGCTGGGAGGTGTTACCGTAAATATTTTACTGGCATTTGTTATTTATGCAGGTATTTTAATGACCTGGGGAGAGAAAAAAATACCAACATCATCTATAAAATACGGCCTTACTTTTAACGATTCATTGTTTAATGATCTTGGTTTCAAAAATGGTGATAAGGTTCTGGCAGTTGATGGCAAACCTGTGGTGGAATACACTGATATTTTAAAAAAGATATTGGTGGTTAATAAAGATGTAACAGTTGAAAGAGATGGTAAGGAAACAATATTGAATATGCCGGTTAACCTGATCGGCAAACTGGTAGAGAAAAAGAAACTGGCCGATGGCCCGTTGATCAGCCCGAGAATACCGGTTATTATTTCTACACTTGAAGATACCAGTGTGGCATATAAAGCCGGTTTAAGAAGGGGAGATGTGATTCTTGGAATTGATACTTTTCAGACAAAGTTTTATGACCAGTTTTCTGAATTCATGAAGAAACAGAAAAAGGGAGATACGATAAGCCTTACCGTAAAAAGAAATAATGAAACGTTGAATATTACGACTGTATTGGTTAACGGTGGAAAAATCGGCTTCAATACACCAGGCAGTCCCGAAGAATATGACAGCCTGGGGATTTATAAATACGAAGTTAAAAAGTATGGATTTTTTGCAGCATTTCCTGCCGGTGTAAAAAGGGCGGGTAAAGAACTGCAGTTTTATATTGATCAGTTTAAAAAGATATTATCGCCTTCTACAGGTGCTTATAAAGGCGTTGGTGGCTTCAAAGCAATGGGCTCTGTATTCTCCGGCACCGAATGGGATTGGGAACATTTCTGGACAATCACTGCTTTCTTCTCCATCGTACTGGCTTTTATGAACCTGTTGCCTATACCAGCTTTGGATGGCGGACATGTTTTGTTCACGTTAGGCGAGATGATCACCGGACGTAAACCAAGCGAAAAGTTTTTAGAATATGCACAGATCTTTGGTATGGTTATTTTGCTTGCATTGATGCTCTATGCAAATGGAAACGATTGGTTTGGATGGGGAAAGGGAAAATAAATTTAAGTAAATAATTTATAGGTAAAGAGAGCTTTTAAAAGCTCTCTTTTTTTGTCTATAATTCAATACCGATTTTCTTCATTAAGATAGAAGCATTCAAACTGCTGCAGATTCCTTCTTTCAGTTGGTAATCAAAATACAGTTCATTGTTGCTTACCTGCACATCAAAATGATAATTTAAAATGTTTTCGGGGTAATCGTCTTTCATCTTTGCCAGTTCCACATCATGGGTAGCAATAATACAGGCCGCTTTGTGTTTGATCAATTGTTTTATAAGTGCTGCTGAGCCGGTATGCCGGTCCAGCGAATTGGTGCCTCTTAAAATTTCATCCAGTAAAATAAAAACCTTTTCATTGCTGTTCACTTTTTCAATGATGGTCTTTAGTTTTTTTAATTCTGCGTAAAAGGTAGAAGTGCTTTCCTCCAGGTTATCTGCAATACGCATGCTGCTGATAACCTGTACCGGCGACAAACAAAAGTACCGGGCACAAACCGGAGCCCCAGCCATAGCCAATACAGTATTCACTCCAATACTACGCAGGTAAGTACTTTTGCCGGCCATATTACTTCCTGTAACCAGCATCAGTTGCCCGTTTTGCTCAATTTTTAAAGGATTGTTTATACATTTATCAGCCTGTATCAATGGATGGCCAATCTCTTTTCCCTCCATAAAAAAATGATCTTCTTTAAGAATCGGGAAACACCATTTGGGGTGATTGAAAGATAAGGTAGCCAAACTGTTGATAGCTTCCATTTCACCCAAAGCCTTAAACCATTGCATTACATTCCTCTGATTTTGTTGCTTCCATTTTTCTAAAGCCATTACCTGTTGCAGGTCCCACTGCAACAAAATATCCAGCGGTATAAATACAACAAAATTAAAACGGAGGTCCAGCCTTTCCAGTATTTTTTTAAGATTATTAATTTGTGCTGATGCTTTCCCGTTTTTTTGTACAAACTCATTTTGCAGGTCCTTCAAAAATGGGGATGTAAAATGCATTTGTTCAATCAGGTTAATACTGTCTGAAAGTACTTCCAGTTCTTCTGTCATTTTTGAAACCTGCTGATGCAACGGGGAAACTTTTTTGCTGATATACAATGCCAACAGGGCAGAAGCCAGCAAACAATAATTTCTTACATAGTTGTTTAGCACATCTGCCATATTCAAAACCAAAACTGTAATTATTACTGCGGGAATTAAAAACCTGATTGATAACCAGAATTTATTATTGATAAACCTGTTATTACTTGCAAACCAGTTTTGCAAACGTGTTGTTGTTTCCTGCTTAATACGCTTTGCCATGCCATAGGCCTGTAACTCTTGTCTCCAGGCTGATTGATTAGCCAGATCTTTAATTGCTTCCTGTCTTTTTAAAATTGTTTCAGGTTCAGCTGGGTTCAATAGCCAGTCAGCTAATGCGTCGCTGCCCATTTCAGATCCCGTTCTGTTTATGTATTGATAGAGTGAAGCATGGCCAAATATATCCAGGTCATTTGCATAAAAATGTTCTTTGGGTATATATGCTCTCCCTTCAGCAAAATGATAATAGTTATGTGACAATGCTTTTAATTCAT
>JAOAUI010000117.1 GCA_030157685.1 Ferruginibacter sp.
GCCCGATAAAATGCCCAACTGGGTACAAAAATTTGGCTATGGTGAATTTATACATCTGGAACACCGCAATTGCAAAGCCTGCATGATGAAAGGCGATAAACTTTTTCGTGAAGTGGAGGATAATTGTTTTGATGCAGGAGTTCGGTTGAAGGAAATGGATGAAACTGATGTAACCATCCAGGTGCTTTCCACCATCCCGGTTTTATTTAATTATTGGGCAAAAGCAATTGATGGTTACGAGACCTCCCGTTTTTTTAATGATCATATTGCTGATACGGTTGCAAAGGACCCGACACGTTTTATTGGTATTGGTACTGTACCGCTGCAGGATATTGACCTGGCGATAAAAGAAATGGAGCGTTGTGTAACTGAATTAAAAATGCCGGGGTTGGAAATTGGCAGCAATATCAACGGCCTTAATTTAAGTGATGAGAAATTTTTTCCGTTTTACGAAGCGGCTGAAAAACTGGGCTGCGCCTTGTTTGTACATCCCTGGGAAATGATGGGAGAGCAGCAAATGCAAAAATACTGGCTGCCCTGGCTGGTGGGTATGCCTGCAGAAACGAGCCGTGCAATTTGCTCGATGATTTTTGGAGGCGTGTTTGAAAAATTTCCAAAACTACGGGTGGCTTTTGCACATGGAGGCGGAAGTTTTCCTTTAACCATTGGCAGGATTGAACATGGTTTTAATGTGCGGCCAGATCTTGTTGCAATAGATAATCCAATTAACCCGAGAGAATATATCGGTAAATTCTGGATTGATTCTTTGGTTCATGATTCTGCAGCGATGAGGTATATTATTAAAGTAATGGGTGCAGATAATATTTGTCTTGGCAGTGATTATCCATTTCCTCTGGGAGAACATCATCCGGGATTATTGATTGATCAGATGAATTTTGCAGATGAATTAAGAGATAAGTTGTTTTTTAAGAATGCAAATGACTGGCTGAACTTGTAAACTACTCATTAAACAAATTGGGATAATCCGTTATTATTCCATCGACCCCCAGCTTTTTCAATTCATCTATCTTCTTTTTATCATTCACCGTCCAGGGAATGATCTTCATGTTGAGATCGTGGCAGTCTTTAATCAGGTCGGGAATGACAAGTGTAAACTCAGGACTGTAAATATCCGGCGTAAAACCAATGTCTTTTATTTGCTTACGGAAACTGCTTTTGTTATTGGCTTCTATCAACATAGCAGTTTTTATTTTGGGGTAATTTTTATGCAGATATTGTAAAGTCCTGAAATCAAAAGACTGGATGATCACATAATCTTCCATTTCATTTTCTTTGATCACTTTCATTAATAGTTCAACAAAATCTGCAGGCTCAGGATGAAACTTATTATCGGTTTCGGGCAAACATTTTGTTTCAATATTATAAAAAGGAAACGGGC
>JAOAUI010000118.1 GCA_030157685.1 Ferruginibacter sp.
GCCTTCCACACATTATTGCCAAAATCCACATCCGGAAAAACCTTTTCTTCATCCAGCTCTACCCTTTTCAGTTCTTCGGTGGTGGGCAGTTTCACTTTCCAGGTATGGGTATTGTTCCATATTTCTACCGGCAGTTTTAAGGTTCCTTTTTTACCGCTCTTTGTTTCGTAACTGATGTACACCGGCATGGCCATCTGCTCTAAATTGGCAATGGTAACAACGGCGCCGTTGCCGGGTATATCATTATCGTAGGTAACCGAAACAATGCCCTGGTCTAATTTATAATTTTCAACAAACCAGGCTTTCCAGAACCAGGCGAGGTTTTCGCCGGATGCATTATCCATGGTGCGGAAAAAATCGGTGGGTGTTGGGTGTTTAAATGCCCAGCGTTTAATATATTCTCTAAAGGCATAATCAAAACGGTCGGGACCCAGTATCTCGTTACGTAATAATTCCAGGCCAACGCCTGGCTTAAAATACAGCGCCAGGCCAATATTTCTTTCCTGCATGGCATCGGGCGTAAGCATAATACTTTCTGTTCTGTTGCCAAATAAAAAACCGGCTGTATTTACCATGCTTGCAGGCGGGGCTTTGTACTCACCATTATTAAAGTCATCATCGGCCAGGGTGTTTATGAAGGTATTAAAGCCTTCATCCATCCAGCCATACTTGCGTTCGTTGCTGCCAACTATCATGGGGAACCAGGTGTGGCCAAATTCGTGATCGGTTACACCAAAGAGGTCGTCTTTCTCGGCTTTGGAGCCGCAAAAAACAATACCGGGATATTCCATACCACCCACATTGCTTGCCACGTTAACGGCAGCCGGGTAAGGATACTCAAACCAGCGTTTACTGTAATTTTCTATACTGCCCTTGGTGTATTCGGTAGCACGGCTCCAACCCTTTTGTCCGGCACTTTCGGCCGGGTAAGCACTCATGGCCAGCGATGTTTTGCCGCTGGGTAAATTCATTTTTGCCGCATCCCAGATAAAACTTTTGCTGCTGGCCCAGGCCACATCACGTGCATTGCTTATTTTATAATGCCAGGTAAGCATAGTGCCTGCCGGACGGGATGCCGGGTCGGTAACTTCTGCTTCGGTGCGTATCATTACCGTTTTGTCGCTTTTTTTTGCCTGCGCCATGCGGTTTACCTGAGTGGGCGTAAGTACATCGGCCTCGTTCAATAACTCGCCGCTGCAAACCACAATATGGCTGGCGGGTGCTGTAATGTTTACGTCAAAATCGCCATACTCTAAATAAAACTCACTGGGGCCAAGGTATGGCAGGGTGTTCCATCCTTCTATATCATCAAACACACACATGCGTGGGTACCATTGTGCCACGGTAAAAATATTTCCGTTCTTTGTTTTTAATATACCACAACGGTCGGCACCATACTCGGGTAAAGCAAATGAGTAGTCAATTTTTATTTTGATTACATCGCCACCAGGTTTTACAGTTTTGGGCAAACGTATCTGCATACGGGTATCAGTAATGATATAATTGGCAGCTGTACCATCTTCGTATTTAACGCTTGTAATTTTATTGCCGCCGTTAAAATTGCTTTTGCTGTCGCCATACCTGCTTCTGCCGCCCACCGGCATACGGGCCTGTCCACGGCTGTCTTTGTTAAAAAGATTCTGATCTAACTGCAGCCATAAAAATGTTAACGGGTGCGGACTGTTATTTTTATACGTGATGGTAACCGAACCGGCAATTACATTGGTTACATCATTTAATGTGGCATTTATCTGGTAGTCGGCTTTGTTTTGCCAGTAGCCAACATTTGGCTCGCCGGTAGCGGCACGGCTGATGGTGCCACCCGTTGCATAAAAGTTGGGACCAAACAAGGCATGTGGATCGTACTTTGATTCAATTGTTTCATTTTGCGCCTGTACCGTAATTACAGAAACCAACAGCAATAAGCTGCTTATTATTTTAGTCATAAACTGAATTTAGTTTTCGAAGTTAAGTTAAATAGCGGAGCCGGAAATATGCTGAAGTGATGTGCGGTATTATTGCCAATCTTTTATCAAAGCTTTGGCTTTTTCCTTAAGGGCAGTATCGTCTTCAGTTTGAATGGGCAGCGTAATCATTAATTGCAGGTAAAATATTGCTTTGGTTTTATTGTCATTGTCTTTATAGGCTTTTGCCATTTCATAATAATTCAGCAAAAACTCGGGCCTTAAGGCACGGGCTTTTTCAAAAGAAGCGATGGATTGCTTTAAGGTAGCAGGTGGTAAAGCACCGTATAAAATTTTTACCAGCCCTCTTTCCAGTCCGTTTAAATTACTGATCTCGTACTGCCACCTGCCCAATACATGCCAGGCTTTAAAATTTTTGGTATCGCCCGCTATGGCAGCATCTACATATTTTTTTACTTCTTTGGCATTTTCAATCTTTTCACGGCCGCTTTTACTCATAGATGAGCGGCCCAGTGCAATGGCCATCACACAGTTGGCTTCGCTGTTTTTGGGATCAACCTTTAAGGCAGTTTGTGCGTAAATTTTGGCAGCCTGGTAATACTCTCCTCTTAATTTGGTGTTTACGGTTTCACGTTGTCCTATGCGGCTGCATAACTCGCTGCACTTGTTCAATGCATAAATGTTAGTGGCATTCAGTTTTAAAACCTCTTTAAATTTTTTAAAGGCTGCTTTTTCATCCGGTACAGATTCAAGCCGGTTGCCCTCGGCAATAAGAGCATTAATATCCTGGGCATAGCTGCACATGCCTGAAGAGAAATAAATAAGTACGGCGAATAAAAATTTCAAGCTAAAAATCTTTTTTATAATGAACGCTTACAGACCCCTGCATATTTGGTATGGGTGGATTTTTTTTCTCAACAGAAACCGAAATTGAATTTATCCGGTTATCCAATGCACGAATCTCTTCCGTCAAATCCTGTACCAATGTTTCCAATAAAGGAGTTGCTACCTGCATCCTTTGTTTTATAATTTCATAAACGGTTGCGTAATTAATAGTTTGCTCCAGTGTTGTTATAGTTTGATCAGGAGCAAAAGACAGTGAGACATTTACTTCAAACTCATTTCCTAAAATCCTTTCCTCTTCATGTATGCCATGAAAGGAGTGGAAGATGAGGTTATGGAGGTTGATAGTAAACATGAATTTTAAATGGATAATTAAATAATGGATAATTGATAATGCCCTCCCGGCAGAGTGATTTAATAATTGATGATATGCATATGGTTTAAAAAATTATCCCTGTCTCGCCGACAGGCAGGCATTATCCATTGACTCATTATCCATTAATGCAATCCTTTCTCACTCAAATACCTTTCCGCATCTAAAGCAGCCATGCAGCCGCTACCTGCCGCCGTAACCGCCTGCCTGTAAATTTTATCCTGCACATCGCCACTTGCAAAAACACCTTCTACATTGGTTTTAGAGGTGCCCGGTATGGTTTTAATGTAACCGGCTTCGTCCATATCTATCAGCCCTTTAAAAATATCTGAATTAGGCTGATGGCCGATGGCTACAAAGAAAGCGCTAACCGGAATTTCCTGCTTCTCACCTGTCTGGTTATTTTTTATGCGTACGGCTTCTACTTTTTTATCGCCCATCACTTCATCGGTTTCGCTGTTCCAGTAAACTTTTATGTTGGTTGTGTTTACTACCCTGTCCTGCATTACTTTGCTGGCACGCATTTCGTGCCTGCGAACAATCATGTGCACCTGGCTGCATATCTTAGACAAATAAAGCGCTTCTTCTGCTGCAGTATCTCCTGCACCTACAATGGCCACTTCTTTCGCTTTAAAGAAAAATCCATCGCACACAGCACAGGCACTAACGCCGTAACCATTCAGCCGTTGCTCACTTTCAATACCCAGCCATTTGGCCGATGCACCAGTTGAGATGATGATCGAATCAGCTTCGATCCATTGCTCTTCATCAATTTCCACTTTCAATGGCCTGGTACTAAAATCAACTTTTGTTGCCAGTCCGTAACGGATATCGGCGCCCATGCGTTTTGCCTGGTTCTCAAAATGAATCATCATCTCGGGCCCCTGTATTCCATCGGGGTAACCGGGATAATTTTCTACTTCGGTTGTAATGGTTAATTGTCCGCCGGGTTGAATACCCTGGTACAAAACCGGGTTCAAACCTGCCCTTGATGCATAAATAGCTGCCGTGTACCCTGCCGGCCCCGATCCTATTATTAAACAATGTACTTTTTCTGTTGACATAAATGCTACGCTGTATTATTTCTTACGAATGTAAATGAATATTTTTAGTTACAATAATTAAAGGGTTGCCAACCTTTATAAAGCGCTATACAGGCTGAAAATAACTCTTAAAGGTTGGCAACCCTTACCACCTTTCAAAAGTTTCTTAATTAACGTGCTATAACAGTACCAACTATTGATGCATAGCCACAAAATGAGCCCAGTGCACCATTGCTGATATTGCCTGCAACCTTGCCTGGTTGCGAAAAAGGGTTGCCAATACTTTGCTGGTTAAACTCCCAGGTGTTCCAGAATGTAAAACTGGCTTTATCAATGTTGGATAGTTTAAAAGAAATGGTATCACCTCTTGCATAAAACTTTTCATCGCCGGTTGGAGGTGGTAAGTTCCTGTCTACACCCGGGTCAACCTGGCCCTGGTAGGTTGTGCCATCCACCACTTCATCATTAAAAACCGAATTAAAGGCTGGTAAAAAGCGCTCACTGTTTTTCCTGGTAAAATACCGGATGTAATTGCCCAATCCCGGAGGATCGGTTACTCTTACCATCAATACTCTTTTGGAAGTATCAACATTGGGAGGCGGTGCCTTGGTCCAAAGGCTGTCGAAAACTTTTGTTAATGCCGGAATGGTTGTTTTGGATGTATAGGTCTGCCCATCCACTTTAATGGTAAGGTTATATTGTTTGTTAAACTCACCAACAAAAGCTGTAGCCAGGTTGGCAGAGTCAATACCATAATAATAGATGGAGTAACCATTACCCAGTGGAACTGTATATTCTTTAAACTTATGGGTAACTGTACCATTGCTCATGCTTACCTCGGCATTATGAATAAATGAATTGGCCAGAATATCAACGCTGATGGTGCTGAAAAAACTAAGGCTGCGGCTGAGTGCCACCGTAGGAGCCTGGCCGTTCTCTATCTGTGCATCTACTACCAATACCGGCTCGGCATATTTTAAATCGAAATCAATATCCTTTTCGCAGGATAAAAACAGCATACTTACAATAAAAATAAAGATTACTTGCTTCATGGGATTACAAAAATAAATGATGATAGCCTGAATTCAATGATGGCTGTGTTAATATTATAAACAATTACCGGATAGTTAAAGTTCGCATAAAAAAATCCTCCTGCTTTTGGCAGAAGGATTCAGTATGAGTTTTATAAATTGTATTAACCTAAATATGCTTTTAAAGCGCCACTGTAACGTGCCTTCTGCAAACGCTTGATAGCTCTTTCCTTTATCTGGCGGATACGTTCTTTAGTCAGATCGTATTTCTGTCCAATTTGTTCAATGGTAACACCATTTTCGCCATCCAGGCCAAAATAAGCATTTACGATCTCTGCTTCACGTGGACTTAAAGATTTTAAAACCCTGCGTATCTCATTTTTCAATGAATCGTGCATTACATCTTCATCGGTCTCATCACCACCTTTCAGCAAATCGCCCATGGCTACATCTTCAGCTTCATGCACGGGTGCATCCAGGGAAGTATGACGGGTGTTGCTTTGGAAGATGTTGTTGATCTCTGTTTCGCTCATCTCCAGTAATTCGGCTAATTCTTCGGTTGATGGCTCACGCTCATGTTCCTGTTCAAAAGCCATGTAGGCTTTGTTAGCCTTGTTGTAAGTGCCAATTTTGTTTTGTGGCAAGCGGACTAATC
>JAOAUI010000119.1 GCA_030157685.1 Ferruginibacter sp.
ATGTAAAACTTGGCCCGGGGAAGCATTGGTACAAGTTTATTATTGATGGCAACTGGAAGGTTGACAGGGATAACATGAATGTGGAGAATGACGGACTGGGCAATGATAATTCAGTGTATTATAAAACCGATTATATTTTTAAACTGGATGGATATACAAATGCTAAAAAAGTTTTCCTGACGGGAAGTTTTAATGAATGGAAAGAGAAAGAACTGTTGATGCAAAGAACTTCAGCAGGATGGGTGCTGCCGGTTTATTTATCTGAAGGAACACATACATACCGTTTTATTGCAGATGGGGTCTGGTTTATTGATCCGGCCAATGCAGATAAACTACCCAACGAATTCAATGATTTTAATTCGGTAATACGTATTGGCAATCCATATCTTTTCAAACTGGATGGGTTTTTAGATGCACAGAAAGTAGTGCTGTTGGGCTCTTTCAATGGCTGGAAAGATGATGAACTGTTTATGTATAAAACGGCAACAGGGTGGGAGTTGCCCTACACACTTGGTTCGGGCAATTATGAATACAAGATGAAGATTGACGGAAAGTTTACTGAAGATGCTGCTACCAAAGGAAATAATGTACTGGTTATTGGGGCCAACTTTACTTTCCGCCTGAAAGGTTTTGAAAACGCAAAAAAAGTTTTTCTTTCCGGCAACTTTAATAACTGGAGCCCGAACTCATTTGCCATGAAAAAAGAAGGCGATGAATGGATATTTAAGGTACACCTCAACCGTGGTAAGCATCGCTATAAATTTGTGGTAGATGGTGAGTGGATACTTGACCCTGTAAATAAGTTATGGGAGCAGAATGAACAAAATACAGGTAATTCAATACTTTGGTTCGAACAGGATCAATAAGTTTACAATTTATTGATGCTTATCTTAAAAACCTGTACGTCCATTTTACAAGGAAAATATTTCTTGCATTGCCGCCTGAAAAGGCATTATTAAAAAGGCTGTTGAACACAGGCGTATGCAGGTCATCAAAATTATCAGACGTATTTCCTTCTGACCATACCAAAAACAATTCGGAGCCGGGCCTGTATTCCCACCTGATGACCATGTTGGAACGGAACTGCACAAAATTAAAATCAGGTTTACCAAAACTATAATCGGTAATACCATCCCGGTTCTCATCTATCAAATAATTGCCATTGTTTTCGCTTATCTGGTTAGATGAATAACGCAGGAACCGGTTCACATATTTATCTGCCAGCGGGTTTACAACATATGCAAACTGCTGATACGCAGGCCTGGTAAGATAAGGCTGGCCATAGTACTGAATGGTAAGATCGGGAGTTATATTATAACTAAGGCGGCCTGTAAACCGTATTGTTTTTTGTTTTACGCCTGCAACGATAGTTCTTGTTGTGTTATTATAAGTTATGTTTTGTACAAACTGGTCCTGGTTGCGACGATTCTCATCGTAATTGGCAGCCAGGCTTATGCTGAGCGAATTAATGGGTACATAATTAAAAGAGATACCGGCATTGTAGAAGCTGATAGCATTGTCTTCGGCCCAAAATTTAAAGAAATTAATACCAGCCGAAAACTTCTTGCGGTAATCGCTGCTTAAGTTTGCACTCCAGCCCAGGCCACCAGGCTTGCGTAATGCACCTGCACCTCTCAGAGCATTGTTTGAAACATCATAGGGGTTCCAGGTAACACTGGTACCAACCTGCCAGTTATTTTTAAAAGTTCCACCTGTGTTCATATTAAATTGCGAATACAAAAGTTTTCCACCAAAATCCCATCTTAACCAATGGTTATAATTAATTCTTGCATTGCGAAAAACTGAGAATGGCTTTTGGTACTGCAAACCAACCCAGGTAAAATGGTTGATCTCATTTGCAGTAAGCATAAATCCAATATCATTCAGCTCCAGTTGAGGCGATCGGTAGGTGAGGCCAGTTTCAAATTTAAAAACCTGTCCCATTTTACCGGCTTTACCTCCGGTTTTACCAAAACGAATGGTGGCACCGGTTCCGGTAAGAGAGGTACGGTTTGAATCAAATGTGAAGCCCTTTACATCGGGGCGTTGAAACTGGTGTTCAAAAGATGTTTGCGTGTTAAGTATAACTTCTTTTTTACCCTGCACATTGCTGTAAACAACATTGCCACGTATGTACCAGGACTGGCTTTTCCAGTAATGCAAAAAATCAATGCCGGCAGAATAGGCACTGCGGTGCAGGATATCATCCAAACCATGTTCCCGGTTTACGGCAGTAAAAATGCCACCAATAATGGTATTGCCGCCATTCATATCTTTTTGCAGCCTGCCCACAAAATAATTGGTGAACGGTTCAACCAGTTCTTTTCTTCGTTTACCATTATTATCTATGGTAGCTTTTTCACGTTCGGTTACACTTTCCAAAATACCAATGCTCCATCCCTTTTTTGTTTTACCGCTGAATTTTGCAGCACCTAATATGCTGGTGTTTTGTGGATATTTTACATACTCGCCAGTTGCTGTATTTGGATAGCTGTGTGGTGAACTGCCTATGCGGCGGGAATAAAATAACAGGTCGGCATCATAATCTCCACCGGCTTCAGAACCGGTAAGCTGGTATTCAAAAATATTGCGGCTTTCTATAAAAAATGGCCTTTGTTCACCAAAAAAATTCTGGAAACCATCAATACGCACCTGCGATGGGTCGGCTTCTACCTGGCCAAAATCGGGGTTGATGGTAAAGTCAAGAATGAGGTCATTTGTCACGGCTACTTTTCCATCTACACCACCTGTTAACTTAACATCTGTTCCATCGGCAAAAGGGTTGCCCGGTTCTTTTTTGTAAGTAGCTACCTGCGATGTTACATAGGGTGCTATTTCAACCTGGCGGTGAAAAGGAATATCTTTTAGTCCGTGCAGTTCTCCAAAATTACTTACCCAAACACCGGTGCTTTGTGGAATAAATTGCCAGGTAGATCTTTCTTCCTTACGAAAGATGCGGCGCATTACCTGTATGCCCCATACTTTATCTTTTTCGTTGCCATAACGTAACTGGCTTAACGGAATTTTTATTTCTGCTGTCCATCCATGCTTATTGATGGCAGTTTTTGCAAACCAGATAGGGTTCCAGTTGGCATCCCAGTTGTTACCATTATTGCTGATAAATTCATCGCCTCTTACACCCGATACAGAAGTGGTAAAAGAAAAACCTGTGCGCTGGTCGTGATAACTGTCAATATTTATTTCAACAAAGTCGCCTGGAAATGCATCACGCCTGCCCATTCGCTTTTCAATTAAGCCTGGCGTAGAGTCAATACAATTATAGGCGACGTACAGGAATTTATTATCGTACAGTATTTTAAATTGTGTGGGTTGAGAGGGTTTCTTTCCCTCGTTTGGCTGCCATTGTGTAAAATCGCCACCCCATTCAACCAGTTTCCAGGCTTCTTCGTTTGGTATCCCATCTAAACTAATTGCAGCACCAGCCAGGCGTTTTGTATCGTATCTTTTTTTAGGAATTACCGTATCGCCCTGGAAGGCAAATGCGCAATTGGCTATTGCGATAAAACAAACGATAGACAGGCAGTATTTAAACATGCGGCAAGCTACATTTTGTAACAGAACCGAAAACTAAATAATATGACAGCGGTTTATTTCAGCGATGTGTGGTTTACCGGGTAAGGGTTTAATCAATATCACCCAGTCCAAACCTATTACCAATTTTTAAAAAAGCATAGGAAGCTTTCTTATCAATTCCTTTTACATTATACGAAACCATCAGCACATGCCAGGTACCTTCCGATTCTTTCCCGGTAATATACTTAGTGATCTTATAGCCAGTGCTGTCGCGGTTGGCTGTTCTGTTTATGCGTTCGCAAATATCATCAACCCCTTTTTTTTCATACTCATTGTTATAATCCGACATGGTTTTCCAGGCCCGCTTTTTGTCATCGCCCCGGTAAACGATGTAAGGAGCAGCTTTGTAAAAAGTACCTAGTTTAGTTACATTGGGGTCAGCAAAATCAACCGTTCGGCAAATGCGTAACAGATCATGCAATGTTTTGGCAACCTGGGCCGAATCTGTTTTATTTGCCTGTGCATTAGCTTTATAACCTGCGGTAAATGCAATCATTAAAAGCAGCAGATATTTTAATTTCATAACAGCGTTTTAATTGTTAAAACAAAATTGTAGATTTAAGAAAAAAACATGACTAAATATAATACTTTCCTCGCCGTTTTTATAATCTCGGTAATTGCAATGGCTGTCTTTCTTATTTTTTACATGCAGGCAATATTCGGAGTTATACGGACAGTAGATGAATTTAAAGGCGATGAACCAAGTCCCTTTTTAATTTTTAATACTATTTTCAGTCCCCAGGTTATTATTTCAGGTTTAATTCTGGCCTTTTCCAGCCTTACTTACCGAATACTGGGTATTGTACATGTGGCCAGAAACAAAACTGTAAGGGATGGAGAAAAAGCATTGTGGATAATTGGCTTTATCCTGATGGGCTTTGTAACTGCCATTGTTTTTTTGGTAATGGCCAAGGGTAGAAAATTTGTGGAGTAGTTAAGGCATCATTTCTTTTTTAAAGTAACCCAATATAACAAAACCACGGCAGCTGCTGAAAGGATCAGTTTTCCCTGCCAACCAAAATCAGTAACAGCATTCACGGCATAAGCTTCTATAAACAATGCCGGCAACTTGCCTAAAGAACTTGCTATAATAAAAACAAGGAAAGAAATTCTTCCCACTGCTGCTGCAAAAGTTATCAAACCACTTGGTACAAAGGGGATTAAGCGTAAAGCAAGTACAAGGTAAAATGCTTCTTTATTCTCTGCATCTATCAATCTTTTTACTTTGGGGTATCGATACAGCTTTTTTTCAAAAGCCTTTTTAAATCCCTTACGGTATAATAAAAATGCGATGCCGGCACCAATGGCTTCGCCCAGGAAGGAAATGAACATACCGTTCCAGAAACCAAAAAATAAAATGTTGGCAGCAGTAATAAATACACTGGGCACAATGCCCAATACTGCAATGATGATACTGATGCAAATGCTGATGATGATAGCAAGATTTTGATATTCTTTAAAAAGCTGGAGCAGGCTGTCAACCATTTGTCAATTGATTTATTCAGAAAGGGCAGAACCTGAAAAATTATTTGCATCAAACATTTTCATAAATCCTGAGCCTGTTGTTCAACTGCATAATCTGCTGTTGCATTTCAGTCATCCTGCTTAATAAGTAAGTAATGGTTTCAATCCCTTCCAGGTTTATATCCATTTCATAATGCAACCTCACTAATTTTTCCAGGCGGGGCAGCTGGCTTTCAGGCATATATAGTTTTTCATCTGCTTTGGTTATTTCTATTAATCCCGAATCTTTTAAAGCATCAATAAACCCGGGATCAATATTATGGTATATGCAAAATTCATTTACAATGACCATTTCTTCTGTTTGCATAACATAATTATTTAAGGTTACTCAATTCAGTAAAAAGTTTCTTCTGTTCTTCGGTAAGATTGGTAGGCAATACCACTTCATAGTTAACATACAGGTCGCCATACTCACCTTCTTTTTTATAAACCGGAAAACCTTTACCCTTCAGCCTGATCCTTGTTCCTGATTGTGTTTCAGGTTTTACTGTCAGTTTAACTTTTCCGTTTAGTGTTTCAACAGTAGTATCGCCACCAAGCAAAGCGGTATACAAATCAATTTTTGCTGTAGTAAAAAGATCGTTCCCCAATCGCTTAAACTGTGGATGAAGTGCTATTGAAAATGTAATGTACAAATCACCGGCAGGCCCGCCATTTACGCCCGGTGCACCATAGCCTTTTAACTTGATCACCTGCCCGTTTTCAATACCGGCAGGAATAGTAATGCGGATATTTTTACTGT
>JAOAUI010000120.1 GCA_030157685.1 Ferruginibacter sp.
GGAAAACTTACCGGCCTGCTGGTAGATAATGCAGTGGATCTTGTTGCTGCAAAAATTCCTGCTGCAGATCTGGCACAGGTAAAAAAAGCTTTACTGCTGGCGCAGGAAAATTGTTTTGCTGTGGGATTAACTTCTTTACACGATTGCGGACTGGATTACGGAACAGTAGAAAAAATTGAAGCCCTGCAAAAAAGCGGAGAACTGAAAATGCGGATGAACATTATGCTGAGTGATGCCAAAGAAAATTTTGATTATGCATTTAAGAGAGGGAAGATAAAAACAGATTACCTGAATGTAAGTTCCTTTAAAGTATATGCCGATGGGGCGCTGGGTTCACGTGGCGCTAGTTTATTGCAACCATACAGCGATAAACCAGATTGGAGTGGTTTTTTGCTGAGTGCGCCAGCTCATTTTGATTCGGTTGCCAGTATTATTTATGCAAAAGGCTGGCAAATGTGTACCCATGCTATTGGCGACAGCGGCAACAGAACCATTCTTAAAACCTATGCTAAATATTTAAAAGGCAGCAATGATCTGCGCTGGCGTATTGAGCATGCACAGGTGGTTAATCAAAACGATTTTAAACTGTTTGGAGAGAACAGCATCATTCCATCTGTACAGCCTACACATGGCACATCTGATATGTATTGGGCCGGCGACAGGCTGGGCCCGGTAAGGGTAAAAGGAGCGTATGCCTACAAGCAATTATTAAAAGAAAATAACTGGATACCGCTGGGTACCGATTTTCCGGTGGAGGATATCAGCACGTTTAAAACATTTTTTGCAGCTGTTGTAAGACAAGACAGTAAAGGATTTCCTGCAGGTGGTTACCAGATGGAGAATGCCTTGACCAGGGAAGAAACCATCAGGGGTATGACCGTCTGGGCAGCCAAAGCCAGTTTTGAAGAGAAGCAAAAAGGCAGTCTGGAAAAAGGAAAATTTGCCGACTTTATTATTTTAGATACCGATTTAATGAGTTGTGAAGCAGCGGCTATTTTAAAAGTAAAAGTGCTTGCAACCTATAGTGGTGGTAAAAAGGTTTATGGGAAATAGATATGCTTTTGCATCGCTCTCACATCGCTCTTGCATCACTCTTACATCGCTTTCAGTATTGATTGGTGATTTGTAATATTTAAATATTCACAATCCCGTTCTTAATTGCATACATTACCAGGCCCACACGGGTTTTTAATTTTAGTTTTTCAAAAAGGGCATCGCGGTAGCCATCAATAGTGCGGGGGCTTACAAACATTTTATCTGCAATTTCTTTGTAGGTAAGTTCGGTGCAGGTGTATTTTAAAAAAGTGGTTTCCCGGTCATTGAGGGGCACCAGGTTTTTCAGGTCATCGGTTTCATCATCCATTTTATTGATGGCATGCATCAGTTT
>JAOAUI010000121.1 GCA_030157685.1 Ferruginibacter sp.
GTGAAAGTTTATCATTATTACGAATGATATTATGACATTTGAAGAGCAATTTTGAAAATTCATCCCTGGTAAAAGCTTTTGTTTGCTTTAATAATTCACTGATCTTTTTCTCGTCATTGATAATTTTGGCATCAGGAATATTTATAACTTCATCCAACCGCTTTGGTATTTCACCTTTTACTACTTTAAATATTTTTGTTTCTTTTTCATTGGTAGTAACAAAAAAATCCGCACCGCACATTGCAGCGTAGTTTGCTCCCTGAAAATAATCATCTACCTGAATGGTTATTTTATCAGCTTTACATTCTACTATTATTACAGCATTTCTTCTTTTCTTCTTGTCCTCGGAATTTTTATAAACAATGATATCTGCCCTTGCACCACCTAAACCCCGTTTAGTATTACTTACTAAAATTTCCTGCTCCATTTGCTCCAAGGAAAAACCATAATTATTTACCAAACGGCAAATATATTTTTGGCGTACTTCTTCTTCAGGCTTAAGCGCTAACCAAACATCACTACCTTTTAATGGAGCTTTAATTTTATTGCCTTTTATTTCAACTTGTAGTGCCATAAGTTTTAATTTTTTATGCTCTTGCAAAATTTATTAAAGGTTGAATATCTCCCTTGTCTGCTGCTTTTATTGCATTGAGATAAGCCATCCTGGTATCGCCCTGCTTTACCAGATTGGCTGCACCCCATGTGTAAACCGGTTGCTTAAATATTTTTTCTATCACAATATCGGCCATTAACCGGCTATGCCTTCCATTGCCGTTTGGAAAACAATGAATGCTAACCAACCTGTGTTTGAAACGGATGGTGAGTTCATCGGGGCTGTACGTGTTATTGGCATACCAAAACTTTACATCATCCAACAAATACCGTAGTTCTGTTGGTATCTGCCATTTGTCCACCCCAATGTTTTTATTTGTTTTACGAAAGTCGCCGGCCCACGCCCATACATTGCTGTACATACGCTTATGCAATGCCCGGAGAAAATCTTCTGTAAACACGGCATCGGCTTTAAAAGAACGGCTTAATGTCCATAATACTGCCTGCTCAATATTCTGCTGTTCAAATTCATCCAGTTCGCCACGGGTAGCGATGGTTTTTATGAGCAAGCCTTCTTTCTCATCTTCATCCAGCGGTGTTTGCCCGTCTATATAATCTAAATCTAATCCCATAAAGTTTTAGGCATTTCGTTTTTGATGATGGCTGCCCTTTCTTCAATTGCTTTTTCAATACGTTGTTTGCTGTTCTCCTGGTCTTCCAGCTTCATGCTATTGGAAGTACGTTGCACAATCTGTTTTGCCAGTTCTTTTGCCTTGCGGTCTATGAGTTCCTCCAGCGATCCGTCGTTTGGTACAAAGCCATACACCAATTGCATATCCAAGGCCCTTGCCGCTTCCCGTAATGCTTTGATGGAAATGGAGCCGTCTTTTTCCCGGCGTTCAATATCCTGCACACTTTGTTTGGTAATAGATAGCCGTTTGCCCAACTGCAACATGCTCATACCAATAGCGTTACGGATGGCTTTTATCCATCCGGTTGGCGGCGGCGCTACCTTTTGCAAACTGGCGAAAGCCAGCATTTTGCTGTTAAGCTGTTGTATCTGTAATGACTTTTTGCTCATGATAGTAAAGTTATACTTTGACTAAACAAGAGCAAATGTAAGGATATAATATGACAAACAAAAGAAAAATGTAAGCCTTTGGGCTGACTTATAAACAGGGAAGTAAAGGGATGCTATGACTATTAGCTGCAAAGATTGCAAAGTCTGCAAACTCCGCAAAGCCCCTCCTAACCTCCCCGAAGGGGAGGAACAAGAAAGTCTCTCAAGCCGAATGGATGATTATATTTTACGGTAATGTCCTGCCTTCAGCTTTTCCAAAGCCTTGCCGGTGGCATTGTGGAGTATATCATCCACGGTACGGGCAGAAAGCTGAAACTGCTTGCCGGTTTCAACGGCTTGTTGGCGGGTAAATTCTGATGGTAAAGTATCAAAGAATTTGCGTTTGCTGTCGCCTGTTTTGAATTGGGTGGCTTCGCTTTGTTTTGGCAGGTTGTTGAACATTAAAATACTGTGGTGGAGGTAGATTTCGGCCAACCGCAAAGCGGTGCTGAAATCTTCATCGGTGCAAACTACCTGGTTTGCTGCCTCTCCGTTTTCAAATTTCCGCAAGGCGGTAAATAGCATTGCCATACGGTACAGGATCAAGCCCAATCGTTTTACAATACTGGCGGCTTCCTCGGCTGTGAACATGGTTACTTCATTGAGCCATGCCTCGCAGGTTTGGTTTAGCTGTTGCCATTGCGTGGCTGTTAACTCTACAATGGTTTCTTCCCTTTGCAGAAAGAGTACCATTTTAAAAACGCTTAACGATAGTGTTTTAAAATGCTCTGTGAGGTTTATGTTATTGGCATTGGGTGATACATCTTTCCATTTTTGCTCTACCTTAAAAGCATAGAACATGAAACGGCTGAATAAGCCATCTTCGGAAGAGGCTATTAAGCCGGTAACCTGGTTGGGTGTACCGGATAATGCAATGGACAAGCTGGGGGCATTTACTTCTGTAAATTCATTGTTGCCTTTCCGGGAACTGGATAGCCTTTCGTGGTGAAAGGATTTGCGAAGCATATCGGAATAGGAACCCCACTCCTGTTTGAAAACATTGCCCAGGGTGTCGGCTTCGGTTTCACAGATGATACCTGTGCCTTCGTTTTGCTCCAAGTGCCACAGGATCTTTGCATAGCTGGTATTGGCCGGAATGTACACTACTTTAAAGCTGGGCTTTATTGGTACTTCTTCAAATGCACTATCGCTTTTCTTTTTGCTATGTAGTTTTTGTTTGTGTTCCGATACTTGCTGAGTGTACTGTGCCTCGGATTCACGGCTTGCTTTTAAAACAAAACTGTGGTACTCGTCTGCCAGCATTTTGGCAAATTTTAATGCACCCTTGCCACTGGCCGCCGGGGCAATAGCAAATGAAAAGAGGTTGGGAAAAACTTCGTTACCTGCATACACACCTTTTACACCGGGCAGGCATCCGCTGAGTATGGCCAATGCGCCGGTAAGAAAAACATCCCGTTCTCTTTCATCGGCAAAAGCTAATGCTCCTTGTTTTAAAATGTCGGGCATTTGCCTGTACAATTCTTCGGGAATGATTGGGGTGTTTTTCAGGTAGTCTTCTGTAGGCGGCTGCTCCGCACTTTGCAGCTTTGCAGTGTTTGCAAACTTTGCAAACTCGGGTTGGTGGTGTTTGTAGGCACTGCTTACGGAATCCTTAATTTCTTTTTCAGATAAATCAAAATGCTGTGCACATAGAATTTCAGTATCGGACTGCGGTATACCAGCTCTGTTGCAATTAGAAGCAAGCAGGTACATATAATTGTTACGGTTTCCATTTGTGTATTCTGTTTTTTGATTGGTGAATGTGATTTGTTGCTGAAAGGTTAAGAGGTATTCATCTGGTGCGGTAGATTCTTCTCTTGTTTCCTGCATGGTAACTACAGGAACCGGCTTTGCCTGGACCGGAATATCCTTTACCCGAAACTTTTCATTGTAAATGTTTTTATACAACTGTGGGTCGTGGCTTACAAAGCAAAGCCTGGTAATGTCTTTGCATTTTACATCGGCTTTTAGGCCGGTAGCATTCTGGTAATACTCCATTACCTGCTGGTAAGCAGTATCATGATGTTCTGCACCCGTATTTACTTCAATAAATACTTTTAGCCCGTTGCCGCTTGGGCTGATGAAGCAAATGAAAGTGTAAGGAATTGCGGCAATGATTTGAAAGGCTGCATTTAATTGTTCCGGTGTCAGCTTGTCAAAGTCAAGGTGTACAAAGCCGCTGTAGTTCTCCATGTTTGGCAGTAATCTTTTCTCCGTAAAAGTTGCCGATGGTGTAAAGGCGGGAAGCTGCTGCTTCTTTGCCTGTGCTTCTTCTGTTTTGCCTTGTGCAATGAGATCCCGGATTTCTTCAACCTGGGCTTTGTACTTGCCGGATGCAATCCAATTGGAAAGAATGATCAATGAAACATTCTCTACCGGGGTTGCAAAGTTTTTAAATATGGTACTTGCTGCCATTCTTCAGTTCTTTAGTTCAGTGGAAAAATTGTTACTTCCGTTTGTTGCGGATGACATAGTCTGTTGCCAACTGGTCTATCTCGTCGGCGGCGGATTGCCGGTTACGCTGTAACCAGGTGTCGAGTTCTTCCCGCCGGAAGTACAATTTTTTACCCTGTGGGCAGAAATGCGGAATGTGCTTTGTACTGGTTAGTTTGTACAAATGCGAAGGGCTTACATCCAGGTATATGCAAGCCTCATTAAAGTTTAGTACTGTTTTTTGCAACAGGTTTTGCTCACTCAGCTTGTTTGATATTTCGGTGAGCTTGTCGAGAATTAAATTTTCTTGTTCCATCGTATTTTATTTTTTTGATACGAGGGCAAGTTGCAAAGCTGTGGAGGGGAAAAGGTTCAGGTATTCATACCTGAATGTTCAGGCTGAACAAAGTGAATGTTTTTTATTGCATTTGTTTGAAAATATTGTCAATAGTTGCCTTTTCTTTCGGGTCGAATGACCTTGCTTTTGAGAAATTATTTGCTTTAAGCAGTGTTCCCTTTTTTGAATAGAATGATTTGCTGTGCTCTATATTGATGAAGGAGAGAGAATTAAAATAAGGGGTTAATTTTTCTATCGCATATCTGAAATTTTTATTATCACAATCCAAATGGATTTGAACATTGCCGGGTTTTATATCATTTGAAAGAAGTAACTGAATTAGCATATCAGCAGGCGAAACATCTTCTTTTAAAAGTTCAATTTGAGTACACAAACTATTAATGACAGTTGAAAGTTTATCCTTTTTGCCATTGAAACCAAAAGTTAGTTTTTCCTTCTTACCCTTCTTTTCTTTACTTGTTTGCCCGGTGAGATCAGCAACATATTTTAATTCCAGGTGGTTTGAAAAAGGTTCTACCAAATCCAATGTATAAAAATCTTCCAACGTAGTTACTTGCGTTAGCTTGTCTTTAAATGATTCCTGAATGCCGAAATATAATTGTATCAAACTATGCTTGAGATAATACAAAGCAAAATGAATAAAGCTGCTTTGTTCATCCGGTATGGTGGTAAAGCCCCTCTCCTGTAACTCAGCAACTGTTTGTTGCGTCAATACCTTTAAGCTGTTTAGTAACCTGCCTGCCTGGAAAGGAATATCTATTGAATCATTCCAGTTAACAGATTGTTGCATGAAGGAATTATAAACCCGAAGGGTTTCGGCAGTGATAACAGCGGAATAAAAATGTGTAACGGGATCTTTGCCCTTTGGTAAATCAATGCTGCATAAAAGCTGCTGCAATGTTATGTTGTTGCTGGTGGCTTCAGCCGCCAGCAACTTTTGCAGGGGTGGATAATCAGCCAACAATGCTGTGAGTTGCTTTAGCAACTCAGCATTCGTTATTGGTTCAACCGCTTTAGCGGTCCTTACCAATTCTGTAAAATGCCTCGTGTTGGAGGTGTCCAATTTCCAGGGCTTTAAATCGCCGTGTAATATGCTATCTAAAATCTTTATCTCCATTACTATAAATCAATTTTGATTTTGTTTGCCGCCTCCTGTTTTTTATGGTCAATTACTTTAGCATAAATTTCGGTTGTTTTTAAATGCCGATGGCCTAACAATTTTGATACTGTATAAATATCTGTACCCAATGTAATTTGTAACGTAGCATAGGTATGGCGGGCACAGTGAAAAGTGATGTGTTTGGTAATACCTGCTTTCATTACCCACTC
>JAOAUI010000122.1 GCA_030157685.1 Ferruginibacter sp.
GCTGTTTGCTGACTTATCTGCTGAATTAAATTGGATACACATACCACAGATGACACGTCGCTTTCATCATTGTTGGCTGCATATTTTTTTACGAGGTCGTAGTGGTACTTGTTGTCATTATGCAAAACCATTACGGTTGGTATGCCGGCTTTTTTTATCCATTTGCCGGCTTCTAAAGGAATGGCGAAATAATTGGTAATGAAAATGTCCGGTGGAAATTGTTGTACATCTTCCAGTATTGCCCTTACTTTTTCATCATTGAATAATTCCCAGTAAATGAGTTTACATTCAAACCCTTCGTCAACAAAATATTTATACGCAGGAAGGTCTTTATCGTTTGCTGCCAAAAAAATAATTCTCGATTCAATATTTTTTTCTCTGAAATAAGGCAACAGGCGCTTGATCCAGGTGGTGGGACCGTCTAAATTATTGGGGGCATCAAAAGCGCAGATAGTAACTTTCATTGTTTTATCTTAGAAAATATCCGGGTCTTTAATGATGTTTCTTTTAACCAAAAAATTAAGCAGCTTTGGGAAATACAAAGTCGCTACCAGTTTTAATGATACCTTTTTATTACGCTTGCAAATTTTCATCAACTCCTGGTTAAGATGATCCATATTAAGGTAACCTTTGTATTTCTCATTCATATATTTATACAGGAGTTTTTTATTGCTGCTGCTTACAGACCGTAACATGGAATTACCCAACACACGGTAATCAAACAATATTTCGGGTACGTAATGAAATTTGTAATGTTTAAAAGTCATGTTGAGCCACATATCCCAATCTTCATAACCCATGATGGGCATTTTCTCATCATAGCCTCCCACAGCTTCCCAAACAGATTTGCGATAAACTGCACAGGCGTCGATCTGGTTCTCAACCATCATATTCTGCAAATTAAATTCACCAACCACATGCCTTTTACTCTTATCTCCAAAAAATTCCGCATCGCCATAAACCATGGCTATTTCCGGATGTGCATCCAAAATTTTAATGCTCTCATAAATATATTCAGGCCTTATCCGGTTATCACTATCCAATGGCAAAATATAATCTCCCTTTGCGGCCCTGATACCGTTGTTACGGGTGCGGCCAAGGCCCTGGTTAACCTGGTTAATTACATGATAGCCTTCAGCAGCAAGTTTATCCATCATTTCGATGGTATATTCATCTTTTGAACCGTCGTTCACAATAATTATTTCGTACAAATTTTTATCGGCTACTTTTTCTACGCTATCAAGGGCTTCACGAACATATTGACCGTGATTGTAACAGGGAATGATGATGGATATTCTTGGACTCATCTTTTAAACGTTTAATGGCTTTCTGCCAATTACAACATAATTCATCGTATTAACCGGGTTATAATCTTTT
>JAOAUI010000123.1 GCA_030157685.1 Ferruginibacter sp.
AATAAGCAACATCCGGTAAATGAATTAACGTAGCGTTCTTGTCAAATGGCTTTTAGGGCTTTTTTAATTAAGTCTTCTAAATTCGATACGGGTGGTTCGGCACGGATAATTTTTTGGATAGCGTTCTCTGCCTGTGTTCTGGAAATTCCGAGAGCTGTTAACGCATTTAACGCATCTGTTTCTAAACTATTGCCCATGTGTGCAGAAACATTTACGTCCAACGAATTTTTGCTCAATTTATCTTTCAATTCCAAAACCAATCTTTCAGCTGTTTTCTTTCCTATTCCTTTGACACCTTCCAGCTGCTTTACGTTGCTTTGCACAATGGCCAAACTCACTTCTTCGGGTTTTAGCGACGAAAGCATCATTCTGGCGGTGGCCGCACCAACACCTGATACGCCGGTTAAAAGAACAAACATATCCTTTTCCTGCTTATCAAAAAAACCAAATAACACATGTGCATCTTCCTTAACCTGCAGGTGGGTAAACAGTTTACCTTCATCCAGGTTTTGTATATGCGAAAATGTATTCAGGCTGATATTAACTTCATACCCAACTCCATGAACATCTACATAAACCTGTGCCGGGCTTTTGTAGGTAAATTTTCCTTGCAAATATGCGTACATAATTAATATACAGTCAATAGCGAAAATAAGGGTTTTTTATGAGCCACGTTCGTTAATATCGTTAACATAGGTTAAAAGGTTTAGGAGTTTGGCAGTTTAGCAGTTTAGTTGTTTAAAGTATACTGGTTATGGGTTGCGGACATTACACTAAACTTCTAAACCCTAAACTCCTAAACTCAGCCTTTAAACCCTTCAACTTTTTCCTTATTTTTACCGATAATTATCTTTTTAAAATATTTATAGTTAAACAGAGCTTTTCATGCAAAAAATTTATGCTGGCATTACTGCTGTTGGAGGTTATGTACCCGAATACAGGCTTACCAATGCAGAACTGGAAACAATGGTAGATACCAACGACGAGTGGATACGCACCAGGACCGGAATTTCGGAAAGAAGAATATTAAAGGATGAAGGAAAAGGCAGCAGCGACCTGGCCGTACCGGCCGTGCTGGAACTGTGCAAAAAAAGAGGCATCAGCCCCACAGAAATAGAGTGTATGATATGTGCTACCGTTACGCCGGATATGGTTTTTCCGGCAACAGCCAATATTATTTGTGAAAAAATTGGGGCCACCAATGCTTTTGGATTTGATATTATGGCAGCCTGCTCGGGCTTTTTATATGCCGTAACTACGGCAACCGCATTTATTGAAAGCGGCAGGTATAAAAATGTGGTGGTGGTTGGGGTAGATAAAATGAGCAGTATTATTGATTACAGCGACCGCACCACCTGCATTATTTTTGGAGATGG
>JAOAUI010000124.1 GCA_030157685.1 Ferruginibacter sp.
AGGGATGCTTTTTATCTTCTGCTTCAATAATATCGCTCAGTATTTTTTTAACTTCTCTGGTACTCACTTCTTCGCCGCTATCGGTTTGCAGGCTTTCGCTAAAGAAAAATTTAAGCCGGTAGGTACCAAACTCTGTTTGTACAAATTTACTGTTGGCAACACGGCTTACGGTAGAAATATCAAGACTGGTTTCTTCTGCAATGTGTTTCAATATCATGGGCCGCAGATCAGTTTCGTCGCCAGATATAAAAAATGCACGCTGGTAATTCATGATGGCTTCCATGGTATTGAGCAAAGTGTTATGCCTTTGTTTAATGGCATCAATAAACCATTTGGCCGCATCAATTTTTTGTTTGATGAAAAGCACCGCTTCTTTTTGCCGCTTGTCTTTTTTACTGCCCCGGTCATATTCTTTAAGCATATCGCGGTACCCTTCGCTGATGCGGAGGTCAGGCGCATTTTTATTGTTAAGCGTTAACTCAAGTTTTCCGGCATTGTTGTAAATAAAAAAGTCGGGTACTACATAACTCTCGGCCCTGCTGCTTTCGCCAACCGACCCTGCGGGTTTGGGGTTTAATTTAACAATCTGGTTTATCACTTCCCTTAACTGGTCATCGTTCAGATCAAATCCACGCTGAATTTTTTCGTAATGTTTTTTGGTAAACTCATCAAAGTATTTTTCAAGCACTTTAATGGCCATTTCCACATGCCTGCCTTCGTGAAGTTTTCTTTCAAGCTGCAGCAGTAAACATTCCTGCAGATTACGGGCGGCAATGCCGGGCGGGTCAAATTGCTGTATCTGTAAAACCAGTTCTGCAATTTCTTCTTCGGTTGTTGTAATGTTCTGCCTGAAGGCAAGATCATCTACAATGGCCGAAAACTCTCTTCTTAAATACCCATCATCATCCAGGTTACCGATGATCTGCAGCGCTACTTTTTTCTGGTGTTCATCAATGGTAAGCATGCCCAGTTGCTCAAGCATAAACTCATTAAAGCCTCTTTCAACTTTAATGGGTATTTCTTTTCCTTCATCAAGTTCAGGGTAATTGGTGTCTTTCAGTTTATAATCGCCCACTTCATCATCGCCATCACTTACATATTCGCTGATGTCTATATTATCATATTCATCCACACTGCCGTCCATTTCTGTATCTTCTGTATTGGCATCAGCAAATTCATCTTTGGATTCATCGTATTCCGTTTCGTGTCCATCTTCGGCTTCTTCCAGGGCAGGGTTCTCCTCAATCTCTTCCTTTATTCTTTCTTCCAGCTGGGCAGTAGGCACCTGCAGCAATTTCATTAACTGAATTTGCTGGGGCGATAATTTCTGTAATTGCTTTTGATATAATCCCTGACTTAAAGCCATATACACATT
>JAOAUI010000125.1 GCA_030157685.1 Ferruginibacter sp.
TTATGCAAAAACTGGAAGGCGACGGACTGGCTTTTGCACATGCCGGTGGCTATGTAGTAGAGCGCCAATTGCAACCAGGGGAAGTTTTAAAAGTTGATACAGGCTGTGTGGTAGCTTATACACCTAATGTAGATTTTGATGTTGAAATGGTAAAAGGAATTAAGAATTTTATGTTTGGAGGCGAAGGACTATTCTTTGCAAAACTTACCGGTCCGGGCCATGTATGGTTACAAAGTTTACCAATCAGCCGTTTGGCAGGCCGCATTATGCAGTATGGTACTTACAAGCGTAAAGAAGAAGGAGGCATTTTAGGTGGTCTGGGCAACTTGCTGGATGGGCGGGAATAACTTTTCATTTAATAAATAACGGGCAAGGCATTAAGCCTTGCCCGTTATTTATTTTATAAGAAGGTTAATATTTTATGGTAGTGAATATTGTTTAAACCACGCCCAGTTCACCCTGGCACCTTCCATCCAGTGATTATCGCCATTTGGGTACTGATGTGCCAATCCTTTTATAAATGCAATCCTGAAATCATTGACTGAGCCGGGGGCTAACGACTTATACGTTGCAATTGATACAGAATTTGTATCGCCGCTTATCACAAATGCAGGATTGAGCCCAAAGCTTTTGGTATGTGTACTGGCACTGCGATACAGGATATTGCTGCCAGGTGTATTAAGAATGAGAGCAAGTTTGCTTAACGGAACCGGGTCGCCGGTATTGCCGGGGCCATAATCCTGGTTGCCGTATTGAAATGTAACTGGTAATTTTCTTAATGGTGTATAGGTTGTATCTCTCGAAAATGAACCTTCGGCCTGTACAATGGCAGCAAATTTATCGCTCATTTCAATGCCGCATTTTGCAGCCATTTGTCCGCCATTAGAAAACCCAGCCAGGTAAATGCGCTTGTTATCTATTTTATACTTTGCATTTAGTTCAGTAATAACGGTGTTCAGGAATTTGATGTCATTCCTGGGTGTTTGCCCGGCACAAAAAACCCATTCAGCCGGCACGGTATTCCACTTGGTGGTATTTTTTTGTACGCCCTCATCAATAATACAATACCGCCACGATGATGGAAAAACGGTAATGATATTTTCATCTTCACCCACTTCCTTCCAGCCGGAATTGTTGTAAAACTTTTCACCATCTCCACTGGTGCCATGCAGCATAAACACAACCGGTACGGCGCTGATACCGGTATAACTTTGCGGCACATGCACATAATACTCCCGTTCATCGCCATCAATATTTGTTGTAAAGCGGTTTTTGCCTTTAACAGATGATGGTGTTAATGGCGTTAATGTTTCATCGGTTGTTTTGCTGCAGGAAGAGAATAGTAGTGCTGCAAAAAATACCAGTAATAATAAATTGAGATTTCTTTTCATGATATAGTTATTTGTTTAGAAGAGAATTGTTTTATGGTAAACTGAATTGTTTGAACCAGGCCCAGTTATATGCTGCACCCTTGAATGGGTGATTGATGCCATTTGGATATTCATGAATCATCCCTTTTATCTCCAGCATTTTAAAAACATTGTTGGGATTACCCGACAGGCCGGTATAATCTGCAATGGCAACTGAATTTGTGTCCCCACTAATAGCAGGAATTAAGTTTAACCTGAACGTATTGATAAACGGCTTAGGTTGGTGGTTGTACAATCCCGGGTAAGCTGAATAAAGCTGCGGAAAACCCATAGGCACAGCTCCATTTGCCGGCAAGCCTAAATTTTTCAGCAGTTTTCCATCTTTGTTGCCAAACATCAGCAATGTTGGCAATAGCCTTACGGGGTTGCAGGTGGTGTCTGCAGGCAAAGGGCTTCCACCACCCGATGAAACTGTGGCTGCAAAAATATCAGACAATTCCACTGCACACCTGGCGCTAAAACCCGAGCCATTAGAAAAGCCTGCACAATAGATCTTTTTTGCATCCACATTAAAAGTCGCTTTTAATGCGGTAATCATCTGCCGCATAAATTTGATGTCGTCTTTTGGGATATTGCCGGGGCAATAGGTAAATCCTCCCGGGTATTCTGTCCACTTGGTCATGTTATCTGTAACACCATCATCTGTTATGCAGTACTTCCAGGCCGTGGGAAACACGGTTAATATGTTTGCCGAATCTCCCACTTCCTTCCAGCCGGACATATTATAGAACTGCTCCCCGGTTTGATTGGTGCCATGAAACATAATAACAAGGGGTGTTGCTGAAGTGCCGGTATAACTGTTTGGAACATGAACATAGTATTCCCGTTCTGCACCATCAACTGTAATGGTAAAACGGTTTTTGCCTTTTACAAATAAAGGCGTAATGGTGTCGTCAGTTGATTTCTGACAGGAAAAAAGGAAAGCAGCCAGGTTAACGGTTAAAAGAAATAAAAAAATATTTTTCATCATTACAATGTTTAAAGTTTACACTGTAAAAATGAAAAGAATAAGAAAACATGATGTAGAACTTAAGGGTGAAATTTTCGGGGGATAAAAAAATTATTGAAGCATACACATGCGTATTTTGGCAATTGCAGTAGTGCGGCTGTTTACATCCAGTTTAAAATAGGCATTGTTGATATGCTTTTTCAACGTATTCATGGCAATAAATAAATCTCCGGCAATCTGCTGGTTGGTTTTGCCATCGTACATTAGTTTAATTACATCAAATTCTCTTTCGGTAAGTGGGGTAACTAAATGTTTGTTGATTTTTTCGGCAGATAAAACAGGCACATGCTTATTTGCCTGCTGTGCATGGTTAGATAAAGCAATTTCAATGGTAGCGTATAAAGTTTTTTCATTGAATGGCTTTACAATAAATCCGGCAGGGTTGGTTTTTTTTGCCCTGTCAATGGTGTCTTTGTCGGAGTAAGAAGTTAAATACACAAAGGGAATGAAATTATGTTGATTGATGTATTCAGCAATTTCAATTCCGTCCTTTTCGCTTTCCAGGTTAATATCCAGTATGGCAAAATCGGGCGGCTGCTTTTTTAACTGGTACAGGGCTTCATCCGAATCGTAGGCAATGGCCGATACTTCAAAATCATTATTATTGAGGTACATACCAATGTTTTTTGCAATCAGTGGTTCGTCTTCTACAATTAAAACTTTTATACCTGTCATATTTAACCGGTGGTTTTAAATTTTGAAATAATGATCTGTACATCGGTGCCGTTGTTTCCGTCAATATTCATCCTGGCTTTCAGCTTCTGCGAAAAAGCTTTAATGATCTCGTAGCCAAAAGAAGAAGTGTTCTCCGGATTAAAATCAACGGGCAATCCAATGCCATTGTCTTTAACCTGCAGTAATAATTCATTATCATTTTTTTTCATGGTCACCCATATATCGCCGGTTTCTTTTCCTTTATGCACAGCATCCTGCGGAAAAGCGTACTTTAAAGAATTGCTGATCAGCTCATTCAGTATCATGCCAAGTGGAATGGCAGTATCCGTATGCAGTTTCAGCTCTTCTATCTGTGTATGGAATTTTATTTTATCGGTACGGATATTATAGGTTTGAAATAAATGATTGGATAGCATTTTTATATACTCATTCATATTTACACTGTTAACCGCATTGCCCTGGTAAAGGTTTTGATGAATGAATGCCATGGATTGAACACGCTGAATACCTTCTTTAATGATGGCTGTTGCCTTCTCATCATGTAAAGACTGCGACTGAAGATCAAGCATACTGCTGATAACCTGTAAATTATTTTTTACCCGGTGATGTATCTCTTTGTTCAATACTTCCAGTTCGCCCGATTGTTTATTGATGATGATGTTTTTATTGCGTTGCCTTTTGTATTGCCAGAAAATTATTCCGCCCGCAAAGGCAAGCACAGCAATGCCCGCCCAAAGCATCCATTTATTTCTTCTTTCATCATTCAGTAATTTTTGTTTCAATTCATTTTCACGGCCCAGAGACAGGCTAAGCTCTTTTTCTTTGCGAAGCTGGGCGTTACGCAATGCCGATTCATTTTCCATGGCTGCCATCAGTAATTGCTGGTTCGAAATGGAAGAGTCTTTCAGTATATTTTCCCGCAACAACGCCATTCGCTTTAATTCTTCTTTACTCAGTTGTTCTTCCTTAAGCCTGTTTACCAGGTTCAGGTATTCAATTTCTTTTTCTTTCAGCCCGGCTTCGGCCACATTTTTTATTTCGGCACTCAGCCTGTCCATATTCTCGTTTCGGAAAATGTCTTTATACCTGTCTAACGAAACCATGGCATTGTAAGCCGCTTTATAATCACCGTTATTGCGGTTAATTTCAGCCATCTCACCAAAAACCGGAATTACTAGTTCGGGATTTTGCCTGCCCGACATCATAGTTCTTCCCGAATCAAAATATTTATTTGCAGTTTCTTTATCGTTCAGCATTAAATAGTAGTTGGAAAGGGCTCCCATAAGCCTGATCTTGTTGGTAGCATTCTCCTGTGTGTTTACCAGTGCTTCTGCTTTTAGTTTTGCCTTTTCTGCCTCGTCGTTATTTTTTAAAAAAGTAAGTATTATGAGTTCCTGTATTGCTGCATCAGCCTGGGCTTCATTATTGCCTTTGGCATATTGTGCTGCAGCCTTGTTGAAGTACAGGGCACTGTCATACATTTTTTCTGTAAAGTAGATGCCGGCAATCTTTTTGTTGCAATCCACAATTCCCTTTAAATCATTTAGGTTTTCTCTTGCTGTCAGCGATCTTTTATAAAAACCAATAGCGTTTTTTGGCGCCCCGAAGTTTAAAACAATATTGCCGGTTGCTTCCACACTTTTTACATACAGGTCCAGCTGATTTGTTTTGCGCAGCAGTGTATTGGCCTCCCGGTAATTGTCAAATGCCTGGCGGTTGAAGGTTTGAGCCAAATAGGCATCCCCAATGCTTTTATACAATCTTCCCAATGCAGCCTCATTGTTTAGTTTTTGATAAACGGGTTTGGCCTTCTCAAAATGTATGAGCGCCTCTTTATATTGCTTTTTGTCTAAGTATAAATTTCCAAGACCGGTTTCGCCATCAGCAATGCCTGGTAAGAAATTTATTTTTTCGGAAAGCGCCGTAGCCTTAGTAAACAGCATAATTGCTGAATTATGGTTGTTTCTGATTGCCAGTTTACCCTGGGTCAGGTATTGTTTTACCAGCAGGCTGTCTTCATTATGTACTGCTACATTCAGCGGTTGGCCAAAACCAATGCTGCAATGCAACAGTATAATATGAAGTAGAAAAATTCTCATGCCTGAATTTACAATAATCCTCCGGATTCCGGGAGGAAACACGGTATACAAACTTCAAACAAATTCACTTACCCGGCATAACCCTTAGGGGTTAATTAACAGGAAAAGTAAGCGTACTGAAAAAATATATTTGGAAATCAAATTTAATTAATCGTATATTTGCGATATAAAATTAAGCAATGGCAATCCATAAAAAAGAAGCATTTACCCAAAAGGAGCAGGAACTGGCCGAATTTGCCAAGGCCCTGGCTCATCCTGCCCGTATAGCAATTTTAAAATTGCTGGCGCAAAAGAATGAATGTATTTGCGGAGAGATAGTAGAAGTGTTGCCGCTGTCCCAATCTACTGTATCACAGCATTTAAAAGAATTGAAAAATGCAGGGTTGATTGATGGCAGTATTGATGGCCCACGCAGCTGTTACTGCATTAACTGGAAAGCCTTTGAAAAATTTATGGGCGAATTCAGTTTCTTATTTAATAAACTGAAAGTGCAGAATGAAAA
>JAOAUI010000126.1 GCA_030157685.1 Ferruginibacter sp.
GGCATATCCTCCTTTACGAAGTGCATCACCCGATAACAACAGTAAACCCGATGTAAGCGATATCGTAAAATATGGCGGCTATATGATGAACAGTGCTGCCTGTATGGACTGCCACACACCCATGGATAAAGGACAATTTGTGATGCCTAAATATATGGCCGGCGGAAGAAAATTTGACCTGGGATCCTTTATAGTTACCACGCCCAATATTACACCCGACAGCGCTACAGGCATTGGCAAATGGAGTGAAGCAATGTTTTTAGAGAAATTTAAATTATACCGGGATAAGGCAACATATTCTGCCAATCCGGGTAAAAATAATTCGATCATGCCCTGGAGCATGTATGCCAATATGGATGATTTTGACATAAAAGCCATTTACAGGTACCTGCGGACCGTACCGGCTGTAAACAATCACATTGATAAATACCCGCTTTAATTTCTGGTGAATTAAAAAGGCCCGCAGTTTGCGGGCCTTTTTTTAAACTACTTCTCCTTCAATATCGTAATCGTACGCTTTTGTAATCTTCACGTTCACAAAATCGCCTATCGTTAATTTCTTTTTACCTGCCTGTCCGGTAGGCAGGCTTTGTATGATCACTTCGTTATCCACTTCCACACTGTCAAACTCGGTACGACCCAAATAACGGCCTGCCTCTTTTTTATCAATCAGTACTTTAAAAGTTTTGCCCACTTTCTCCTGGTTTTTTTCCAGGCTTATCTCCTGCTGCACTTCCATTATTTCCTGTGCACGTTCTTCTTTTTCTTCTGCAGAAATATTATCAACCAGGTCGTGTGCACTGGTACCTTCTTCATGGCTGTAAGTGAAAATGCCTACACGGTCGAAACGTATTTTTTGCAAAAAGGTTTTCAGTTCTTCCACATCATCACGGGTTTCGCCGGGGAAGCCTGCAATCAATGTGGTACGCAGGCAAATATCCGGCATGCGGTTGCGAATCTCTCCTATCAGGTCTTCCATTTCTTCACGGGTTATCTGGCGCTTCATTAAGTTCAACATGTTGTTGGCTGCATGTTGCAAAGGCATATCCAGGTAATTACAAATGTTATCCCGCTCTTTAATGGCATCAATAATTTCAATCGGAAATTTTGATGGATAAGCATAATGCAAACGTATCCACTCCAGTCCTTTTACATCGGCAAGTGCATGGAGCAATTTTGGTAATTCTCTTTTCTTGTAGATATCAAGGCCGTAATAAGTAAGTTCCTGCGCAATCAGCATCACTTCTTTTACACCACGGTCAACCAGGCGTTTGGCTTCATCTACCAGCGATTCTATTGGCCTGCTCACGTGCTGTCCACGCATTAATGGTATGGCGCAAAACGAACAGGTGCGGTTGCAGCCTTCGCTTATTTTCATGTAAGCATAATGCTGCGGTGTGTACAATAACCTTTCGCCCATCAAATCGGCTTTATAATCGGCTTCAAAGGTTTTTAAAATATTGGGCAGTTCCATGGTACCAAAGTAGGCATCCACTTCAGGTATCTCTTCTTCCAGGTTATTTTTATATCGTTCGCTCAGGCAACCGGTAACATAAACCTTATCCAGTTTACCACGGCGCTTTAATTCTACCTGTTGCAAAATGGTGTTCACACTTTCTTCCTTGGCCTTTTCAATAAAGCCGCAGGTATTTACAATTACGATATTGTGGTCTTTTTTGGTATTCTCATGTACCACATCAATGTCATTGGCAATCAGTTGTCCGCTCAACACTTCACTATCCACCATATTCTTACTGCACCCCAGCGTAATGATGTTTACTTTATCCTTTTTAATTGATTTTGTCTTCATAATAATTGGCGGCAAAGTTAAGCGTTTAGAAATGCAGTTTTAAATGCTATTTTCTTAAGTAAATACGGCTGTCACACCAATCCATTTAAAAGCTTTAACTATTCGTCAACTTTCATTTCGGATAAATATTTACCAAATAAAATTATATTTTTATTGTTTATCAATAAATATTTACCTATATTTGCATTCTAAATAAATAAAAAGTTATGAATTCAAGTACAAAATTCATTTTGCAAATATTACATGTAGTAGCATGGATAATATTTATAGGCGTATGTATTGAAGCCGGCGGCTCTATCTTCAGCGCCTTTTATACTTTGGTAATAAACCCGGTTAATGCAGCAACATTTTGGGTTGGAAATGATTTGTCGGCCCTTTATAAATACGACCCAGGGCATTTTTTTGCAGAAACCTTGCTGATCAGCATTGCATCTGTATTAAAAGCAATTATGTTTTACCTGGTCATAAAAATATTGCTCAATAAGAAGTTTACTATATCTCACCCATTCAATAATGAAGTAAGGCTTTTTATTATAAAAATATCATGGTTGGCTTTTGGAATAGCTTTGTTCACCTGGAGGGGAGTTAAATATACCGAGTGGTTAGTAAGCCAGGGAGTAAAAATGCCCGATACACAACATTTACGACTGGGCGGAGCTGATGTGTGGCTGTTGATGGGCGTTATACTTGTTGTAATTGCACAAATCTTTAAGAGAGGAATTGAAATTCAATCTGAAAACGAATTAACAGTATAATCATGCCAATAATAGTAAACTTAGATGTAATGATGGCCAGAAGAAAGATGTCACTGAATGAACTTTCTGAAAAGGTAGACCTCACATTATCTAACCTTTCGATATTAAAAACCGGTAAAGCGAAAGCAGTACGCTTTAGTACGCTGGAAGCCATTTGCAAGGTACTAAACTGCCAACCCGGAGATATTTTGGAATATGTTGAGTGATTCATCACATCAGCGTTCATTACCGGATATTTAAGATGGTTTTAAAATATCCGGGGTTCCAACACGTCTTCGTCAGTAATGAATGGCAAATCCTTACCATTCATCCTTAAAAAAGCACAATTCATTAATTATGACATTCCCATAACAATTTAGCTTAACTAACTTGCGTCGGAAATTGAAAAAACAGAAACTTAAAGTATAACCATGAAACAGAAATTACTGCTGATATTAACTATCGGCCTATTTACAACAAGCGCAATTTTTGCGCAAACCCCTTCTAAAGTTAGCGGGCAAATTAATGACAACAACGGAAAGCCTCTTTCCGCTGCAACTATTATGCTGCAGAAAGCAAAAGACTCTGCCCTGGTAAAAACAGCAGTTACCAATGCTACCGGTAATTATGAAATTACCCCTGTAAAGCCGGGCAGTTATTTTGTAAGTGCAACATCGGGCGGTATGAAAAAAACCAGTTCTGCTGTTTTTGAAGTGAAGGAAAATGAAAATGCAACTGCCCCGGTACTTACAGCTCAGCCTGCAACCAAGGACCTGGGCGGTGTTACCGTTACCAGTGCCAGGCCAATGGTGGAAGTAAAGGCAGATAAAACCATTTTAAACGTAGAAGGCACCATTAATGCTGTTGGCAATGATGGACTGGAATTACTTCGTAAATCTCCGGGTGTTATGATCGATAAAGACGATAACCTGAGCCTTGCCGGTAAGAACGGTGTAAGGATCTATATTGACGGTAAACCAAGCCCGCTTGCAGGAAGCGACCTGGCCGCTTATTTAAAATCGCTGCAATCATCGCAGATAGAATCAATCGAGATCATTACCAATCCATCTGCAAAATATGAAGCTGCAGGTAATGCCGGTATCATCAACATCAGGTTGAAGAAAAATTTAACCATTGGTACAAACGGATCGGTAAATGCAGGGTATAGTATTGGTATTAATGCAAGGTACAATGCAGGTGTTTCGCTGAACCACCGCAATGCCAAGGTGAATGCTTTTGGAAGCTACAATTACAACAGGGGTAAAAATGAATTCAGTATCAAATCCACCAGAACTGGTGCCGACAGTACTTTTGACCAGACAAATACGATCACGAACCGCAATAACGGCTCACACAACTTTAAGGCGGGTATGGATTACTTCATCAATAAAAAAAGTACCATTGGTGTGGTTGTAAACGGCAATATAGCAGACAACCAAACCCTTACCGATGGCCCGATGAAGATCTATTATACACCTACTTATACGCTCGACAGAACAGCCATCGGATCGGGTGATAATAAAAATAAAAGGTCGAATGTTAACTTTAATGGAAACTATCGCTATGCTGTAGCAGGCGGCAGCGAATTGAATATTGATGCTGATTTTGGCATTTTCAATTTGCGTAACAACCAGTCGCAGCCAAATGCATATTACAATTCTTCAGGTACATTGATATACAATTCATCAAACCAAATGATATCGCCAACCGATATCAGGATATATTCTTTAAAAGTGGATTATGAGCAGAATTTTAAGAAAGGAAGATTAGGATACGGTGGTAAAATTGGTTTTGTAAACACGGATAATAATTTTAACCGAAACAGCGTTGAAGGCACCAAAACTTCAAGCGAAAACAACCAGTTTGTTTATAACGAAAACATCAATGCAGCTTATGTAAACTACAACCGTGCTTTTAAAGGTTTTATGATACAGGCAGGTTTAAGGGTTGAAAATACCAATTCAAAAGGACACTCTACAGGTACCGTAAACAATGGTTTACCCAATAGTTTTGATTCATCTGTAAGCCGTAATTATGTAGATGTATTCCCAAGCGCTGCTATCACTTTCAACAAAAACCCTTTGAACCAATGGGGACTTACTTACAGCAGGCGTATTGACCGCCCCGCTTACCAAGACGTTAACCCCTTTGAATTCAGGCTGAATGATTACAGCACCATGAAAGGCAATACCAAATTGAGGCCGCAATACACAAACAGCTTTGGTATTACCAACACGTATAAATACAAACTGAATACAAGACTTAACTACAGCCATGTAAAAGACATGTTTGCTATGCTGCCTGATGTATCAGGTTCGAAAAGTGTAATGAGCAGAAGCAACCTGGCAACCCAGGATATCATAAGCTTTAATGTGAGTTATCCTTTTCAATACAAATGGTACAGCTTCTTTACCAATGTAAATGCAAGCTATACGATGTACAATGCCAAAATACCATCGCTTACCGGTAAGGTTGAAAAAATTGATATTGATGTAGCTACTGTAAGCGCTTTTATGCAGAACAGTTTTAAACTGGGTAAAACACTTACAGCCGAATTAAGCGGTTTTTACAATTCTCCTTCTGTGTGGATGGGTTCTTTTAAAAGCAAAGCTATTTACAGTATAGATGCCGGTTTACAAAAAACCATCTTTAAGGGAAAAGGCAATATAAAAGTGGGTGTAGGTGATGTTTTCAATACATTAAAATTCAGGGGCGATTCAGATTTTGCAGGCCAGACAAATAATTTTTATGGCAAGCCTGAAAGCCGCCAGTTTAAATTAAATTTCAGCATGCGTTTTGGCAGCGCACAGATCAAAGCTTCACGCCAGCGCAAGTCGGCCATTGAAGATGAAAATAAAAGGACGGAAAGCAGCGGTGGAATGGGAGGAAATTAATACAGCATAAAATAAAAATAATGAAGCCGCTCTTTAAGGGCGGCTTTTCTTTGTCATCAATTTGTAAACAGGGCTGCTTTGCAAAATCGTTTTAACGCTACTTTAACTGCGTTTTGTATTTTCTTAACAGCGCAGCTTATTATTTCTTTAGATATTTGTGTTGTAAAGATTAGAACAATAAAACTTAAATAATAAAGATTTTCTCATAAGCAGTTAGTTTTGGTAACCGGCCCCTGTTTCTACAG
>JAOAUI010000127.1 GCA_030157685.1 Ferruginibacter sp.
GAAAGAATATGTTAGAAGGTAAAAGACAAAAGATGGTGGCAGGATTGCTTAATAAAGAATTAAGTGATATTTTTCAGCGGTTGGGATTATCTATGATGGATGGTGGCATGGTTTCCATATCATCGGTAAAAATTACTCCCGACCTGTATGAGGCAAGGATATACCTGAGTTTTTTTCAGGTAAAAGACAGTTTTGATGCGTTAAAGAAAATTGAAGAACGCAGCTGGGAAATAAAAAAGGAACTCACTGCAAGGGTTCGTCACCAGTTACGCAGTATGCCCAAACTTACTTTTTTTATAGATGATACCCTGGATTATGTAGATAAGATGGAGAAGATATTTAAGGAGATTAAAAAAGACGAGGAGCAGTAGGCAGTAGGCGGTTGGCAGTGGGCAGTGGGCAGTGGGCAGTTGGCAATGAAAAAGTAATTCTGCATGAACCTAATTAACGGATTAACTAATTAACCAATTAACGGATTAACCTTGTACTTCACCTTTGCCTGGAGATATTTTAAAGCAAAAAAAAGTGCCAATGCCATCAACATCATTGCATGGGTTACGGTGGGTGTTATTGCATTTGCTACCTGCTGCCAGGTGTTGGTACTGAGTGTTTTTAATGGGTTTGAAGACCTGGTTAAATCTTTATACTCTTCTTTTTACAGTGATATTAAAATAGTACCTGCCACCGGAAAAACTTTTATACTTACTGCCGAACAAATGGCTGCTATCAAAAATCAGCCGGCTGTTGCAGCTTTTTCGATGATTGCCGAAGATAAGGCCCTGCTTAAAAATTACGATGCAAGAACCCGTGTTTACCTGAAAGGTGTTGATGATAATTATATAAAAGTAAGTGGCGTTGCTGCCAAAACAAACCGGGGAAGATATTTTACCGGCACTACAGAAGACCCATACCTGGTAGCCGGTTCGGGCATTCAAAGTGCAACTTCTTTAAATCTTGACCCTGCACTGCAGGGCAATGACATTACCATTATCTTACCCAAAAAAAACAGTGTTGATAACGACCCGCTGAAATCTATCAGCGAAGGATTTATTAAAGCCGCCGGCTCATTTACCATTCAGCAGGATTTTGATGATAATTATGCCATCACCAATATTGGTTTTGTAAAACAGCAGATGGGCTTTGCCGCCGACGAATACAGTGCGGTGGAAATTAAGCTGAAAAATGAAGAAGACTCTAAAGATGCAAAAGAAAAATTAGCAAGCTTACTCGGTAAAAATTATAAAGTACAAACCAAGTACGAGCAAAACACCAGCCTGTACAATACCATGAAGCTGGAGAAGTGGGCCATTTACGGAGTACTTACTTTGATCCTCATCATTGCTGCATTTAATATGGTAAGTGCTTTAACCATGCTGGTGCTTGAAAAAAGAAAAGACATCAGTGTACTGCAAAGCATGGGCGCCGGACAAAACAGCATTTTAAAAATATTTTTAAGCGAAGGTTTACTGCTGGGAAGCATTGGCACTGTTGCAGGCATTGTAATGGCTACCATACTTTGCCTGTTGCAAATAAAGTTTGAAATTATTAAACTGGCAGGAGGTTCTTTTCTGCTTGATTATTTTCCGGTAAAATTAATTGCTGCTGATTATATTTTAGTAGCTGCAACAGCCATTGCCATTGCATTCATTGCGGCCTGGTTTCCTGCACGCAAGGCCAGCAGGCAGGCGTTTGAATTGAGGTAAGGCCTCACCCTCCCAAGCCTCACCTCCCTTCCTCCTCTCCCAAGGAGAGGAGGCGGTACTACAACCATACCCAAACATTTTATCTTCCAAATCAACATTAATTCTCTTTTAGGCAATAAAGCAATTGTTCTCCATTTTACAAAAACATAATCTCCGCTCTCATCTTCCAGTTCCCTCTCCTTTGGAGAGGGGTTGGGGTGAGGCCGGGGGCGGGCCTTACCTCAACACCATCTGCCTGTCAGCATCCAGCTTTATCAGTATAAAAATAAGAATGGTAAATGTGAGCAGTGAAGAACCTCCGTAACTCATTAGAGGAAGCGTGATACCTATAACCGGTGCCAGGCCAATGGTTACACAAATATTTACAGCAATATGAAAAAACATGATGCCTGCAACTGAATAAGCATACACCCTGCTGAATGTACTGCGCTGCCTTTCGGCAAGTTTTATTATCCGCAAAAGAAAAAACAAATACACAAACATGAGCAGGCCGCTACCCAGAAAGCCAAAGTTTTCACCAACAGATGTAAAAATAAAATCGGTATGCTGCTCGGGCACAAAATCGCCCCTTGTTTGTGTTCCTTTTAAAAAACCTTTACCCAAAAAACCACCGGAGCCAATGGCGATTTTGGATTGCTTCACATTATAATTCTGTTGGTCGGTTTTATTTTGCTTTAGTTTTTGCTCTTCTGCATTGGGTGCATCAAGGCTTGCTGTTTTATCTGCAAAGGGATTATCAACGCCAACCATACTAAAGATCCTGTTAGCCTGGTATGGCTTAAATACATGTTTAAAAGTAAACGGTATAACCAGGCCCACAAATACCGAACTGAATGCCCAGGCAGTAACAATAATTACCAGCAGTTGCCTGTTTCGCCGTATACTTCTGCGATTAAAATAAAAAACCAGCACCGCAAGTATGGCAAATGCTATAAGCAGGGTTTTTGTACTAAACAGCAATGATACTACCAGCAAAACAGCCATAGAAACACCGGCAATTAAATAACCAGGTGGCAAACCTTCCCGATACATGGGAATTAAAAAAGAAAAATAGACCAATGCCAAACCGGTTTCGCCCTGCAGTATAGATAAGAGCGCAGGTGCAAATGAAATGGCTGCGGCAATCATTTGCGATTTGGGTTTTTTAAAATCTGTTTCGGGCATTGACAAATATTTTGACAATGCCAGGGCTGTAAATATTTTACACAGCTCAACCGGTTGCAGGTTCATAAAACCCAGTGGTATCCAGCTTTTAGAGCCTTTTATTTCTTTACCCAAAACAAAGGTTGCCAATACCAGCAATATCCCAACCAGGTAAGAAATATTGGCCGTTGCAGTAAAAAATTTACTGTCTGTTAATAAAATAAAAATGGCCAGCACAGCCGATGCGGCAAAAAAGAAAAGCTGTTTACTGTAATTTTTTTTAAAGCCGATGAGGGTTTGCACAAAATTATCACTGCTTTTATACTCAACAGAATAAATGCAGATGATACCAAAGATCACAATAATGGCATACAGCCAAACCATCAGCCAGTCAATTCCTTTTGATATGGTGGGGTTTTTATGTTGCATAAATCGTGAGTGGTGAGTTGTGAAACGTGAGTTTAGTACACAATCATTTTGCTGAGCATTTGAAAAGTTTTAATTATCCAGTGAATCTTTCGGTTCCGGTTTCTTTTTTTCGTTAGGCAAAATTGCTTCGGTTTTAATTCTTAATTTATTATCTCCGCTGTCTTTTTTCTGTTTATCTTTTTCCTTTTTTATCTGGTCTAAAATTTCTTCTTCATCAGTTATGTCCACATCCATAGTGTCTTTTATCAGCTTAATATACCCTTTTGCAATCAGGTAAGCCGAATCTTTTGCATGCAGCATCGAATCCACCGTTTTCATTTCTTTATAAATACGTGGCGGAATTAAATTCATTTTTTCAAATTTCTCAACAATGGCCTGCCTGTTTTTTGCAATGGTATCATTCAGGTATTTTTCAATCATCAACCCCACAATGGGTGCAGCATAAGTACCACCAAAGCGTCCGCTGTTTTCCACCACACACATAATGGCAATTTTTGGATTATCCCTGGGTGCAAAACCGCAGAAGAAAGCATGGTTGGGTTGTTTAACACCCCGGTAATAATTTTCCACCGTACCTGTTTTACCACAAATTACAATGCCCGGCACTTTGGCTCCACCACCTGTTCCTCTGTCCACCACCCCCTGCATACCATCATGCACGGCTTCAAAAACACTATCAGGAATATCAATGGCACTGTGCTTTTCCTTAAACTTAGATAACATATCAAACTGATCGCCTTCTTCTATCGAATCAACCAAATGCGGAATTTTATACCATCCCCTGTTGGCGATATATGCCATTTCATTGGCTGTTTGTATGGGCGTGGTAAGTACCTCACCCTGGCCAATACTTACCGAACGAAAGCTACAGTAGTTCCATTTTCCATTGCCATAAATTTTATTAAAATATTTTGGTGTGGGTATATTGCCCGGTTTTTCTGATGGCACATCAATACCCAGTTTATGACCCAGGCCAAATGCATACATGTACCTGTCCCAAACTGCCAGGCTGGTATCAATATTGGGATATTTTGGATTATTAATAACCCGTTGCATTACCGTGGCAAAATAAGTGTTATCCGACATGCGGATTGCATTACGTAAATCAAAGGTTCCGTAATCCAGGCATTTCATTGGCTTGCCACCGCCACAACCATAAAATGCACCTGAGCATGAAACAGTGAAATCTGTTCTGATAACGCCTTCGTGTAGCCCAACCAGCGCCTGCAATGTTTTAAAGGTGGAACCGGGTGAATAGGTTGCAGTTACCGAGCGGTTAAACAAAGGCTTTGCCGGGCTAAGCAGTAATTCTGCATAATGTTTTTTTCTATCGGCACCGGTTAATAATTTAGGTTGATAGGTAGGGCTGCTCACCATGGCTAAAATACCTCCTGTCTTAGGGTCAATGGCTACAATAGAACCAAGTTTATTCAGCATTAATTTTTCGCCCAGCGCCTGCAATTCTATATCAATTGACGTGTACATATTTTTACCTGCCACCGCAACCGTATCAAATTTTCCGTCATCAAGCGGTTCGGTAAGGCGGTTCTTATTATCTCTTTTCCAGAACTCAATACCACGCTGGCCCATCAATACTTTTTCGTAAGTCCTTTCCAAACCGGCACGGCCAATATAATCGCCCATAACATAACCTTCGTAAAGCGGGTTTTTTAAAATATTGGAATCCACTTCGCCCAGGTAACCAAAAATATTTCCACCAGCTTCAAAAGGATAATCCCTTACCGAACGTTCCTGCATAAAATAGCCAGGTGCCAGTTTGTACAGGTTTTCGCTGAGCTTGGCCATTTTTTCGTTACTCAACAGGGGTTCAAAAACAGATGCCCGGTAACTTTTATTTTTAATGATGGCAGCAATGATCCTTTTATGAAATTCGGCAGAATCTATATTTAAGATACTCAGCAGGGCTGCGGTGTCGGTTCCTTTAATTTTTCCGGGAATGACCATCAGGTCGTAAATAGTAGTGTTCTGTAAAATAGCTTTGCCCTTACGGTCAAAAACAATCCCCCTGTCGGGATAAATCACTTTTCTGAATATGCCCTGGTTATCGGCATCTACCTTGTACCTGGAAGAAAAAAGCTGCAGGTTTATCAATTGCAGGAAAATAATAACAAACATACCGGTAACAACCAGCATGATCACATTTTTTCTTGATTGATTAAATACAGACAAGGGCGGGTTGAAAGTTTAAAGGTTGAAAGTTTAAAGTTAAACGGTATTGGTTTTAAATTTCTGCTGTCGTGTAAATAACATTTCTGCAATAACTATTAAAAACAAACTTATTGCTGTTGACAGGACTGTTTTTACCAGGAAGTACCAGATGTTTCCAAACTGCCATGCTTCCAGCAAAAACAACCAGCCATGAT
>JAOAUI010000128.1:0-18370 GCA_030157685.1 Ferruginibacter sp.
AGGGCATTTCTATTTTCGGATATATATTGCTTTGGTTTCTCTTCATTCCCGGCAAGCCGTACATGTTTTTGTTTGCGTTACCTTTCTTCTCCTTTGGTATTGGTAGTTTGTTTACGTTGATGATGTCGATGACGGCTGATGTTTGCGATATGGATGAGTTAGAATCGGGTAAAAGAAGAGAAGGAATATTTGGCGCCATTTACTGGTGGATGGTAAAGTTTGGTTTTGCCATTGCAGGATTATTAACCGGCGTTATTATGTCGGTGGTATCTTTTAAAGCAGGTGCAGCAACGCAGCCTGAGGGCGCAGTTACCGGGTTGAGGCTTTTTTTCTCGGGCATCCCCATTGCAGGTACTTTGATAGCCATGTGGGTAATGCGTAATTATGACTTAACGGAAGCGAAAGCAAGAGCCATTAAAAAAGAATTAGATGCCAGGAAAGAACCCGTTAAAAAACAATCATCAGCCTATCTTTCCGGAAAATTACTTTCTTTAGATAAAAACGCAAGCGCTTTAAACAGCATCACCGGTACAGATCAGGGTTCAAAAACTGAAACTGAGATCAAAGCCCGGTATTCAGAAATTTTAAATGGTGGTATACATGGTTTATGCTTTAGCCCCTATGCCGAAGGACAGGAAACAGGAGATATTTTATCTGCAGATCAAATTCGCAGAAGACTGGATGTAATTATACCGCATACAAAATGGATCAGGTCTTTCTCCTGTACCGAAGGAAATGAACTGATACCGGAAATGGCGCACCAGAAAGGATTAAAAACATTGGTTGGTGCATGGATCAGTGCTGATAAAGCAAGAAATGAAAAAGAAATTCAGTCGCTGATCAGTTTGGCTAAAGCCGGTTTGGTAGATATGGCAGCTATTGGAAATGAAGTGTTGCATCGGGAAGAAATTTCGGAGCAGGAACTGTTACAATACATAAAAAGAGTAAGAGAAGCATTGCCGGATTCTATTCCGGTTGGATATGTAGATGCTTATTACCAGTTTCTTGACCGGCCTGCTTTAATAAATGCCTGCGATGTAATTTTAATAAACTGTTATCCTTACTGGGAAGGGGCAGATAATACCTATGCGCTGTCTTATTTAAACAGGATGATGGAATTAACCCAACAGGCAGCCAATGGTAAAAAAGTGATGGTTACAGAAACCGGCTGGCCGGATATAGGAGAAAATGTGGAAGCGGCAAAACCTTCCAGGTTAAATGCCATGAAGTATTTTGTTGCAGTTCAGGAATGGGCAAAAAGCAACAATATTGAACTGTTCTATTTTTCTTCCTTTGATGAATCCTGGAAAACAAAACAGGAAGGAAAAGTGGGTGCAGGATGGGGTATCTGGGATAAGAACGAAGAATTGAAAATTAATAAATAACAGCAGCATAATAGCACATCACGTTAATAAAAATTAAAAGCTATGTCATTCAGAAAAGATCATGTCTATTCCTTAAAGCCGGATACAAACACCAGTTATGTAACAGGCGAATCAGAAGAAGCACTAAATAATTTATTTGCAGAGATCCTGCAGAATGGGGTACATGGGTTTTGCTTCAGTTTATATGGCGAAGGCCAGAAGCCGGGAGATATTATTTCTGAAGAACAGGTGCGGCACCGGATGGAAATACTGAAGCCACATACCCGGTGGATACGTTCTTTTTCCTGCACAGAAGGTAATGAGTTAATACCCAAAGTGGCTAAGGAATTGGGAATAAAAACACTGGTAGGAGCCTGGCTGGGTAATGACCCGGAAATAAACCAACGTGAAATAGCAGGATTGATAAAACTGGCAAAGGAAGGCCTGGTTGATATAGCTGCAGTAGGCAATGAAGTAATGTACCGGAATGATTTAACAGAGGATGAGTTACTGGATTTTATTAACCATGTAAAAGCTGAAATTCCGCATGTCCCCGTTGGTTATGTAGATGCATATTACGAGTTTAGCCACCGGCCACGCATTACCGATGCCTGTGATGTTATTTTATGTAACTGCTACCCGTTTTGGGAAGGCTGCCCGGCTGAAAGTTCACTGGATTATATGCAGCAAATGTATAACCAGGCAAAAGACGCCGCTAATGGCAAGGAAGTAATAATAACTGAAACGGGATGGCCAAGCCAGGGTGAAAATCTGAAGGGATCAATACCCGGAGAAAAAAATGCAAAGGACTATTTCATCAATACACAGTTGTGGTCTGCCAATGACAACATTCCGGTATTCTATTTCTCTTCCTTTGATGAGTCGTGGAAAGTTGGAGCAGAAGGAACGGTTGGTGCTTACTGGGGTATTTGGGATAAACATGAAAAACTGAAATTCTGATATGGACTTTTTTGAAAGGTTTGGGTGGCAGCCTGCTAAAGCCATTTGTTATTCCGGTTTCAGGGATGGGCAGCAACCCGGTGGTGTTTCTCCTGCTTATGATGAAGTAAAAGAAGATCTGCTGATTCTTCAAAACAACTGGAAATACCTGCGCTTATATGATTGCGACGAACATGCCCAAACTGTAATACAGGTTATACAGCATGAAAACCTTGATTTTAAGATCATGCTGGGGGCATATATTGAAGCTGAGATGAACAATTTTGGTTGTCCCTGGGGCGGGGGCGTTTACACCGCAGAACAACTGGAAATAAACCGTAAAAAAAACGACGAAAAGATTCAACGGCTTATTGAATGGGCCAATCAGTTTCCCGACATTATTTTTTCACTTTCTGTAGGCAATGAAGCCTGTGTTGACTGGACGGACCATTATGTGCCTGTACAACGTGTACTGGAATTTACCCGGAAGGTGAAAAAACTGGCTAAACAACCGGTAACTTTTTGCGAAAACTATGTGCCCTGGATAAGCAAGTTAAAACCATTGGCTGCCGAAGTAGATTTTATTTCCATTCATACTTACCCCGTGTGGGAATATAAACATATACATGAAGCCATTGAATATACCAGGGAAAATTATGAAGCCGTTTTAGCATTTTATCCGGATAAACCCATTGTGATAACCGAAGCCGGCTGGGCTACCAATTCAAATGGCAGGGGCATCCATCCCGAACATGTGAATGAGGAAAATCAGAAAATGTATTATGAAGACCTGATGAACTGGGCCGAAAAGAATAAGACACTCGTTTTCTTTTTTGAGGCTTTTGATGAATCCTGGAAAGGTTCATCAGACCCTAATGAACCGGAAAAGCACTGGGGATTGTTTCATACAGACCGTACGCCTAAACTGGCGGCAGCAGATCTGAACTCGCCGGCTTCCTGATATAGCTGGGTTTAGAAACTGGCTATTTTACATAACATTCAGTTATATGCTGATTTTGTTATTGATTATCAATTAGTTACTATTATATTGTTGCTTATAATTAACATTATGTTAAATAGGATATTTTGAATACCCTATCTGTATGTTCTCAATGTTTATTGACTGAATGGGGATCAGTTTTTAATTCGGGTCCTTTTTATGGGTTTCATCTGCCCCACTTTTTCTTCCAGGGATTTTTTTTTGCAACAGGGTATTTATCTTTTCTTCAACAGAGATTTCATTTAATAAAAAAAGCGGAGGTATCTACTTTAATAAGTGAATACGATCCGCTCCTTAACGATTGCTTCATGAGAAAACTAACTGCTTGTAACTAACTCATGCAGTAATCAACGCACATTTTTTTGCACAAAACATCAAAGATTCAAAACAATTGTGCTTATTTATATTTAGCCGCTTTGCTTGTAATTACTGATATACCCTTACATAATCAATCTCATAAGTGGCATTCGTAAATGCAGGATCTACTGCACCACCAAAATTGCCCCCTATGGCCATATTTAACAATATGAAAAAGTTCTGATTAAACGGAATGGCTGTTGAATTGGGTACCGTATGGTACAACTGTGCATCTACATATATTTTTATAGAACTTGCCGACCATTCAACCGTATAGGTATGAAAGGCAGTTGTAGCATCAGGTATTACAATGGTATTGCCATCGGCATTGCCGCCCGAACGGCCGGGGTAATGCAGGGTGCCGTAAATCTTATTCAGGTCGCGGCCCAAATGCTCCACAATATCAACTTCGCCACAGTTGGGCCAGCCAACCGTGCTGATATTATCGCCCAGCATCCAGGCAGCAGGCCAGGTACCTACCCCCGTGGGAAATTTAGCCCTTACCTCTATCCTGCCATATTTAAATGAATATTTACCTTTCGATAATAAACGTGCTGATGTATAGGCGCTGCCCAAATAACTTTCCTTGATGGTATTAATTTTCAAGAAGCCACCCTGAACTACAACATTTTCAGGCCGGCTGGTATAATACTGCAGTTCATTATTGCCCCATCCGCCGCTGCCGGTTCCAATATCGTAACCCCATTTAGCCGGATTGGGGGCACCATTCACGTCAAATTCATCGCTCCATACAAGTGCCGGTAACGCAGGTACTACATTTACTGTTACCGATTTTAATCCGCTGATGGAAAGGTTTGAACTGCTGGTGGCTGTTACTTTTACAGTAAATGTGTTTGTACCGGCCAATGTGTATCGGTAAACGATGTTACCTGATGGCACAGTCTGAATATTTCCATCACCAAACTCGTACACATAGGTAGTTGCATTGGTGGCAGCTGCTGTAAAAGTTACATTACCACTGCCATCGGTACTTGCTGTTGCCGTAATCACCAGGTTTGTGGGGGCAATTTGATTGTTGCCACCATTTCCTGAGTCTCCTTTACTGCAACTTAAGAAAACAATAAAAAGAAAAGCCAGCACTATTGAATTTTTTGCTTTGCTCATTTTTATTATTTTTTAATTAGTTTTTGATACCATGAGTTTCCATCTGCACCAATATTACGCAAATGCATTTGTGTATCGGTGATCGACAGTATCTCGTACATGGTGCCACCTGTTCCAAAGTTAATAATTCCATTACCCGGTACACTGAATTGAATACGGGTTGATTCATTTGGTGAAGAAGCTGAAGTTGCATTCATAAATATCAGTGATTTTAAACCACCGGTATTAATGGCATAGCAACCATCGCCACCGGCAAAACCATAAAAGGCAGTAGCCGCACCGATAGAGAAAGATTCTCCTTTATTGTTGACAGACAATTTTACATTGTCGTTTGCATCTTTACTGAATGTAATTTCATCATCATAAGCACAAGGTTCTCTTGTATTTGGCCCGGCCGAATAATAATTTGGAAAGAAAGCATTGTCGGCACCTACCCCAAAATGACCGCCTGTATTTTTATCGGTTTGCCATACTTTGGATGAACCATTGGTGAGGTTCTGTAAAATAAAAGCAGGTATCTGAAAGTTTACATACACTTTCACTTTTTTGGTGATGGTACTCATAGAACCGGCCGTACCAATGGCATTAACAGTAATATTATATTCTGCTGTACCGGGATTACCGAAGCGGTATTGAATAATACCGGTTGGAACCATCTGTGGTGCAGTGCCATCGCCGAAATCAATTTTATAATTTAATGCACCATCGGCTATAATGTTAATATCAACCTTACCGGTTCCGTTGCCAAAAGGATTGGCAGCATCTACACCCTGCACCACTGCAGTAAGTACCAGGTTGGTTGGTGTTTTAATATCACCGAATGTATACTCTGCTTTTTTACAGCTGCTGAAAACTACAGTGAGCAATAAAAGCGCAATGAATGATTTTTTAATCGTTATCATAATTTTATTTTTTTAAAATTAATTAAGTCTGATGTCATCAAAATAATAGGTAAAGTTAGCTGATCCGTCACCAGCAGTGCCCAGGTCAAATATCAATACCACCCTTGAGTAAAAACCAAAAGGAATAGCTGTATAATCAAAGGTTAACTCCTCCCAAGCATTGGCAACGGTAGTTGTAGCTTCTTTTTCATAATTCTGTCCTGCGTTGGTTGTATTTTCTACTTTCAACAACAATTTCGCTCCTACCCTTGGTGAATATACTTTTACTTTAAAAGTTCTTAATACCGTAAAATTGATTGGGTTTACCAGGTCTATAAAACTGCCGGCCCAAACTTCCGGTGCACCTTTTACCATTTTACCAACTTTGGTACTGGTATTGATACCTGAAGGATTTGGATTGTTAACAACCGTAGCTGTTGCACCACCAAAATTCACAAAAGGATAAGCATAGGTGGTTGACTGAAAGTCGAGGGGTAATGTCAGGTAATTGGGTATTACGTTTGTAGCCAGGAAGGTAACATCATCCCAATAGAATACGCTTCCGGTTCCGTTATTACCAAAATCAAAAAAGACAGATGCCATGTCATAGGTATAGGCAAGGTTCATAGATGCTGTGCCGATAGAAGGTGTTGCGAAATCAAATACCAGGGTTTCCCAGGTATTGGCGGCCTGTGTCATGGCTTCGGTTTCAACTGAACGTGCATTATTTGTACGGTCCTCTACTTTTAATCGCACACGTAAACCTGCTGCAGGTGAATATACCCTGATGCTCATTTGCGTTTTTGTTGCAGTAAAAGGAATAGCAGATGTAAAGCCTGCTCCTATTGTGCTGCCTGCCCAGGTTTGAGCACCACCGGTTTTGGTTGTTTTCTTTACATTATTTGCTCCGTTGGTGGGGTCTGTTGCAGGAACACTCACGTTGCCTCCAAAATCAGTAACCTCGTAATTAACATTGGCCAGATCAAAAGTTACCGGCAGCGTCAGAAAACCAACAGGCATCTGGTTAGTTAGCCTGATATCGTCGAACAACCAGGTAAAATTGGCCGAACCATCTCCTGTTGTTCCCAGGTCGCATATAATAACAACTTTTGAATAAGTATTACCGGTATTGATGGTTCTGAAATCAAAAGCCATGTCTTCCCAGGCATTGGCAACAGTGCTTGCAACTTCTTTTTCAAAAAAGATTCCACCGTTAGTCAGGTTTTCTACTTTCAATAAAACCTTAGCTCCTACCCTTGGAGAGAATACTTTCATACGGAAAACCTTGTTAGCCGAAAAATCGATGTTGCCACCTACGGTTAACAAAGCACCGGCCCAAACTTCAGGTCCGTTTTTTACCATGCGGCCCACATTGGCACTGGTATTAATACCGTTGCTTTGCGGGTTGGCAATTTTGGTTGCCGTGGCGCCCCCAAAATTGGTAAAGGCATAATTTACGGTTGCCGATTCGAAGGTTATTGGTATTAAAACGGGATCTACAATATTAACAGTGGTTGTGTAAGTTGTGGTTGCAGCGCCACCGCTGTATGCAACTACCCTTAAAGTGTACGTTCCTACCGAAGGATAAACATGATTCACATTCTGGCCTTCTAAAAATGGCTGGCCGGGCTCATTGGCCACATCACCCCAGAATACTTTAAAAGCAGTTTCGTATAAAGCTGTTGCAGAAAGATTCACTTTAAAATTATTAACTGCATCAATGGCCCAGGTTACCACCAGGTTTTCGGGTGCACGGAAAGAAACGGTCAGTTTCTGGATCAGTTCGGTTGTTTTACCGTTAACTGCATGACCTACAATCTTTACATTGTACAAGCCTTCGGCATATACATGCGTTGTATTTTTTCCGGCAGCTAAATTTACAGGTGTAGTGGTTGCATCACCATAATAAACATCATAGTATACAGCACCCTGGCCGTTTGGCGTAATGGTTACCAGTCCGGTGTTGTCCTGTGTAATATCAAACATTACAGACAGTTTATCAGGTGCTGCCGCAGCATCTACAAAAGACAGATCATCGTTTATTGATTTTGTGCAGCTGTTTATTACCAGTAAAAGGCAACAGGCGCTGAAGAAATATTTTATTATTTTCATAAAAATTATTTTTATTGTTAATGATTAATAACCGGGGTTTTGTGTTAAACCGCCATTTACTTCTCCCAACGGTATTGGAAAGAGCTCGTGTTTGCCGGCTATAAATCCTAAAGATGCCAGAGCTGTTGCAGCTTTACCGGTTCTAACCAAATCAAAAAAGTACTCCCCTTCCATAGCCAGTTCCCGCCTGCGTTCTGCAAATATTGCATCACCAAGGGTAGTACCTGTAGATGTTATATCGTTACTGGTGTTACCAAAGGCACGCCTGCGTACCAGATTAAGATAAGTTTGTGCTTTAATATCATTAGGGGCAGCTGCCTTATTGTTGGCTTCTGCTGCCATTAATAATACATCTGCATACCTGATTGTTCTGAAATTATTTCCATAGTTTAACTCTATTTGTCCGGATGACTCACCTACACGAGGCTGAAATTTACCGCTATAAAAACCGGTATTACGGTATGGTGCTACCTGGTAAACGATGTTAAACTGGGGATTGGCAACCTTGTAGGCCTCCACGTTAAACACTGTTACATCTTTTCTTTGATCTCCCGCAGCATAAATACCGGCCAGGTTTGTTGTAGGCAGATTTGTACTCCAGCCTGATGCGTAAGGCATGCCATTTATACCTGCGAATCCCCTGACTCCCGACTGCTGTACAACCAGGTTTCCCTGGTTCCTGGTTGGGTGCCCCCAATCATAGGTGCCTTGCCCGTTTGAGTATTGAATTTCAAAAACAGACTCCTGACCGTTTTCTCCGCTTTGCAGGAAAATTGAACCAAAATTTGATACCAGGCTAAACTTATTAATCACGTTTTCCAGCATGGCAGCAGATTCTGTATACTTATTCTGATACAGATATACTTTCCCCAACAGGGCCTGGGCAGCATATTTGGTAACCCTTCCCTGTTCAGGTTGAGCTACTGGTAACACCGCTATAGCAGCAATTAAGTCTTTTTCAATTTGAGCATATACTGCTGCCTTTGGAGACCTTGTTAATGAATTGGTTTCTGTAACACCAAGTCTTCTGTCAACAAACAACGGCACATCTCCAAACATTTTTACCAGGGTGAAATAATAAAATGCTCTTAAAAAATACGTTTCGCCGTAAAGTGCATCTTTGCCCGCAAAAGTTATACTCTCGCCTGCAATATTTTTATCTTTGTATTGAGTAAGATAGTTTACCCGGTTAATACCTTCGTAGGAAGATTGCCACAGATCAGCGATTGTTGAATTTACCGACGTGTAAGTAAAATTATCAATTTGCTGAAGTGCCAATTGATCGGATGCCGACTCTCCACCTGTAACCGAGTTATCAGTAATAACATCACCAACCAAAACCAGTTGATTTAACCAGGTTAATGGGGAATAACAACCTACAGCCATTGCCCTGTAATCTTTTTCAGACTTCAGGTACTCCTGATCTGTAATTTTAAAATCCTCCCTGGGGTTGTAATCAACCCACTTTTTGCAAGCCCCTAAAACCATGCAGGCTACTACTACCGTGAAAATTTTGATACTTTTCATATAATTATTTTTTTAACGTTTTAGAATTTAATTTCAAGTCCTACAGCATAAGATCTTGCCAACGGATAAGCTCCACGGTCAACTCCTGTATCCAACAGCCCGGTGGCTGCTATTTCAGGATCAAATCCATCGTATCTGGTGAATACAAAAGCGTTTTTAACCTGTGCATAAATCCGTACATTTTTAAAGGTTTTTTTAACTGCTTTAAAAGGCAGTGAATATCCTAATAAAATATTTTTGATCTTAAGAAAAGATGCATCTTCTACATACCTGTCGGAAAAACGGGCATTATTGTTAGGATCTGTAAAACTGTATCTTGGATTCTTGGCGTCGTTGGTAGTACCCGGGCCTGTCCATCTTTCCAATATCCTCGAGTACTTATTTGTAAAGTTGTTATTTCTTTCAAAAGCTCTAACAACATCATTGCCGTAAGAGGCATAGGCGAATACTGAAAGATCAAAGCTTTTATAAGTTAAGTTAACAGATAAACCTGAAGTGAATTTGGGAAACGGAGAACCAATAACTTCCTGATCTTTTGAATCCAGAATATTATCACCGTTCAGGTCTTTATAACGGATATCTCCGGGAGCTGCAGATGGATAAGTCTTTCTTAAATTGCCATTTCCATCTGTATAGGTAAGTGCATCAATTTCTGCCTGCGTTTGAAACAGGCCATCGGTTCTGTAACCAAAATAAACGCCCGGTGCATATCCCGGCGCAAACAGGGTTGTGTTTTGACTTTGACCATTGAAGAAATTTCCTCCGGGAATAGCCCCGCTGGCACCAGTACTGGTAACTTCTCCCTTTACGGTAGTGAAAGTTAAAGTGGTGTTCAATTTCAGATCCTTGCCAATGGTTTCATTATATCCAAGTGAAAGATCAATACCGCTTGTATTGGTTGTACCAATATTGGTAACCGGCGATGGTATTGAACCTAAGTAAGAAGAAAGATTTGTGGTAAACAACAAATCCTTTGTTTTCTTGTAATAATAATCTGCTGACAGGTTGAACTTATTCTTGTGAAAATTTATTTCGAAACCTCCATTTGCCTGTGTATTACTTTCCCAACCCAGTAATGGATTGGCATAAGTGCCTAATGTGGCACCATTTGCAAACACATTTCCAAAAGTGTATCCAATGGTATTACCCGTTCCGTAAAGAGAAGCCAGGTAATCTGTTTGTATGGTTGACAATGCTGCAAAATTGGTAGGTACTGCCTGGTCGTTACCGGTTACACCGTAACTACCCCTTATTTTCAGATAATTGATAAATTTTGATTTAAAAAAGTTCTCCTTGCTGGCTACCCAGCCAAGTGAACCCGCATAAAAATTTCCAAAACGCCTGTCGGCTCCAAAACGGGTTGATCCATCTCTTCTGCCGGTTAATGACACCAGGTATTTATCATTATAGTCGTAATTAATCCTTAAGAAGCCTGAAGCATTTTTGTTGAAGTATTGAAAGTAATAACCCCTGATGGCGGTATATACCTGTGGTTGGCCATTGACTATTATAATACTATTCACACCTGTTGCAGCATTATAATCTGCATATTCCCATGAATTAAAAGGCACATCATCACGTGAAGCTCCCTGCTGGTTACCAGAAACTTTGCTCAGCGCTATACCCGCAACAGTTTCAAAATGGTGATTTTTAAACAGTTTGAAGTCATAGTTTGCAAAAGCTTCGTAGGTGTAATTCAGATTCTTATAGGTGTCATGAGAAACACTATTATGCCTGTTTAACTTAACCGAGCCATCGGCATTTAAAGTATTGTTTGGATCTATATTATTAGGCCCCAAAAATTGCAACGGATTGAATGTTTTGGAATTGGCATCATATTTTGTGTAGCCAAAACGGGTAGTGAATTTGAGGTTTTTAAGTACATCGTATTGAAATTCGAACTTACCATACAGTTTATTACCCTTATTTTCATTGTATGTATTGCTCAACTGTGTCAGTGGATTTTGAATCTCCTGGGTGATGAGGTTACTAAAACCAAATTCACCAACTGTATTAGGTACCGTATTATATTTAGAAACAGTTGGATCAAAATTAAGCGCATTGCCTAACACGCCATTGAACGCATCTGAAGCCACTCCTTTTGTACTTAAATTCTGATAAGAAGCATTTAAAAGAAATTTAAGTTTTTTGGTAAGCGAGTAACTTACGTTAGTAGTAAAATTCATACGATCGAATCTTGATTTATCATATCCTCCTACTATACCTGCCTGGCTTAAATAGCCGCCGGCCAGAAAATAACTTAGCCTTTCAGTTCCTCCCCTTGCAGAGATATTGTAGTTCTGCTCCGGAGCATTCTTAAATACCTCATCCTGCCAGTCGCTCCCTTTTCCAAGTACAGACAGGTCTGGAAAAATAACGTTCCCGCCCGACAAAGTACTTCCTTCATTAAGTATGGCACCATATTCTGCTGCATTTAATACAGGCATTTTTCTGATTACCTGTTGAATACCATAACTGCTGTTGAACAAAAATTCTGTCTGCTGGTTTTTTCTGCCCGCTTTTGTGGTTATTACAATTACACCATTACCGCCCTTAACACCATAAATAGAAGTGCTGGCTGCATCTTTTAACACGTTTACAGATTCAATGTCGGCTGGATTAATTGAGTTTAAATCATTAATTGTTTGTGGAATACCGTCGACAATTACTGCAGGATCGGCACCAAGACCAGGAATACCACGGATAAAAAGTGTGGGTTTACTGCCCGGAGTTCCACTTTGAATTACACTTACACCAGATGCAGAACCCTGTAAGGCCTGCTCAATTCTTACCGGTGACAATCTTTGAATATCGGCGCTTTTAACTGTTGAAATAGCCCCGGATACTTTGGTGATTTTTCTGGTACCGTAGCCTATTACTATCACTTCATCCATGTTTTTGGATGACTCTTCCAGCAATACAGTTACTGCACCTTCTTTATTGATCTGGATGCTTGCCGGTGAATAACCAATAGAGGTAATGTTTAATTTACCTCCCTTTGGAACAGAAATGGTAAAATTACCTGACGCATCGGTTGAAGTGGAGGTAGTAGTACCACTGAGGTTCACACTTGCTCCAACTACCGGGTTGCCGGTTGTTTTGTTTATTACATTACCTGTTGCAGTAATGTTTTGCCCAAAGGCCTGATTGAGGAAAAATGTGCTTAGTAAAATACTAAAGCACAGCATGGTAGTCTTTAATTTCATATAGCGCTCGTTTTAGTGAATCAAAAAAATAAAAGAAACAGAAATGTAAATATAGATAGGACCACTACACTTAAAAAATAATCCACCACATCATTACTACATCTGTAAGCATAAAATACACAATTTCAGTACTACACTGGTACTACATTACTACATCAATAAAAATTTGTCTAACTTCATGTTGATAATCAGGTATAATGATGAAACTGTTACTTTTTTTTATATGCCTTCCTTTGCAGATGCTATGCCAAAATACTATTGGCCTGCCAGATATTATTAATTATGGTAACCCTGTGTATAAAGCAGGCCTTCAGAACTGGGATATTAAACAAGATAAGAATGGAATTGTTTACTTTGCCAATAATGAAGGCTTACTAAGTTATGATGGTAAGTATTGGAATAATTATCCATTGCCCAATAAAACCATTGTACGTTCCGTTGAAATTGGAACTGATAACCGGATATATACCGGCGGACAGGATGAAATCGGATATTTTGCCCCTGCCGCTAATGGGCGTTTACAATATTATTCATTAATTGAACAGATTCCGGCAAAAGACAGATCTTTTGGAGATGTTTGGGATATACTTTCATTTAATGGCAATACTTTTTTCCGCTCCCCTGCTAAAATTTTCAAATTTACCGACCGCACTGCTGTTGTGTATGATGCACCCAATGAGTGGGCATTTTTAGGTGTATGTAATGGTAATTTATATGCACAGGATTATAAAGCCGGCCTTTTAAAATTTGTAAACGATGTTTGGGTACCTGTTTCTGATATCATTACATTACCGGTTAATGATGCTGTTACAGGCATTTTACCAATCAATGCTGAAAGTGCTGTAATTACTACATTAAAAAACGGATTATACAGCCTTTCAAACAACAGGATTACCGTATTGGAATCGGTTAACAATGCCCTATTCAAGAATGAGCGTATTTATGCAGCTACGGCTGTAAATAATGAATGGCTGGCTTTGGCAACCAACAATAATGGAGTTTATATAACCGATTTTAAGGGAAATATCATACAAAGCTTTTCACGCACTGAGGGTTTGCAAAACAATAATGTACTGAGCATTTTTTCAGACAGTCAGCGTAATTTATGGCTGGGCCTGGATAATGGTATTGATTTAATTACCTATAACAGTTCTATCAAGCAGATCAAGCCCTTATTGCAGGATGGATCCGGTTATACGGCCATTATGCATGATAACCTGTTGTATTTAGGAACATCCAACGGCCTGTTCAGCGTGCCCCTGCAACCGGTAGCCGATATGAGTTTCAGTAAAGGCAGTTTTACAGTTGTAAACAATACCAGGGGACAAACCTGGGGGCTAGCAAATATCAATAACCAGTTATTGCTTGGCCATCACGAGGGAGCATTTGCAATTAAAAACAACAATGCCGAACCCATTTCTTCCAATAAAGGTTCCTGGAATTTTGTTCCGCTTTCCAATACTTATCCTGTTACGGAAATTATTTCGGGAGGATACAACGGCCTGAACATTTTCAAATATGAAAATGGCCAATTCAGTTTTTCAAAAGCTGTTGAAGGTTTTAACGAGTCTTCCCGTTTTGTAGCGGTTGATAAAGAAAATAATATCTGGGTATCACACCCCTATCATGGTGTTTTTAAAATTGCACAAAATAAAAATGGCACATACAATACATTTGCCTATTCAAATACAAAAGGGCTTCCTTCTTTACTGAACAACCATATTTATACCATTAAAAACGAGCTGGTGGTTGCTACAGAAAAAGGTATTTATGAGTATAATAAAGAAAAAGACCTGTTTGAACCTTCGGCATTTTATTTTAAACTGCTGGGCAATCAAAGTGTGCGGTATTTAAAAGAAGATAATAATGGCAACACCTGGTTTATTCATGAGAAATCTTTGGGTATAATAGATTTTTCAAAAAAAGAGCCGGTGGTAATTCATTTGCCTGAGTTAAATAACAAGATGCTGAGCGGGTTTGAGTGTATTTATCCTGTAAATGAAAGCAATATTTTTTTGGGTGGCGAAAAAGGGTTTTATCATATCAATTATGCCAAGTACAGGCAAAGCATACCCAAACTTTTTGTGCAGATAAGAACTGTAAGAATTATCAATAAGTCTGACAGCCTGTTGTTCGGCGGTTATCATAACAATCAAACCCAGCTCCAGGATAAAAAAGATATCCCTTCCATCAGTTATCGCTGGAAGACCATACGAATAGAATACGCTTCTACACTTTTCGGCTATCAGTCAAACCTGGAATACAGTTACCGGCTGAAAGGATATGATAATAACTGGAGTGGATGGACAATCAGAACTGAGAAAGAATATACCAATCTACCTGCAGGTGAATTTAGTTTTGAAGTTAAAGTACGTAACAACCTGGGGAACGAATCGGCTGTGGCAAATTATACATTCAACGTTTTACCACCTTGGTATAAAACCAACCTGGCAAAAGTGCTGTACCTGTTAATACTGGCAGCCGGCCTCTATTTTCTGTATAAATGGCAGGAGAAAAAATTTAAATTGCAGCAGGCTAAATACGAAGAAGAACAAAAAAGATTGCGATACATACATGACCTGGAAATAGCCAAATCGGAAAGTGAACTGGTTGCCTTACGAAACGAAAAACTGGAAGCGGATATCAATTATAAAAATTCGGAGCTGGCTTCATCAGCCATGCACCTGGTTAAGAAAGGAGAACTGGTTTCTAAAATGAAAACCGAGCTGGCGCATATTATGAAAGGTATCAGCAATCCGCAGGCTGAGGCTGATCTGAAAAAAATGATAAAGTCTATCAGCGAAGATGATAATATGGACCAGGAGTGGGAAAACTTTACCCTGCATTTTGATAAGGTACACAGTGATTTTATCAGTGCATTAAAGGAAAAACATCCCGGTATTTCCAATAATGAAATTAAGCTTTGTGCTTATTTGCGCATGAATTTATCGACCAAGGAAATGGCGCAGCTGATGAATATATCGGTAAGAGGTGTGGAAGTAAGCCGGTATCGTTTAAGAAAGAAATTAGAGCTGGCTACGGAGGTTAGTTTGTTTGATTATTTGATAAATATACAGACGAAGACATAAAATAAGTTTCATTTACTGCTCACAATATCCATCTAACAAAAAACCCGATATCGCTACCGGGTTTTTTGTTTTTTCTCATAAGCAAATTATTTATTCGCTATCCGAAGGCTCTGCTGGTTCTTCGGGTTCTGCTGTTGTTGTTTTTTCATCAGTAGCTGCTTCTGCAACAGCCGGGTTTCCGGCTTCATCCAAAATCGCTTCTTCTTCAACCTCTTTTTCATCCAGTTGTGTAATAGCTGCAATTTCATCGCCTTCATCCACCCTTATCAGTTTAACACCCTGTGTGGCACGGCCCTGTTCGCTTATCTGGTTTACCGGCATACGAATGGTGATACCGCTTACGCAGGTAATCATCAGATCTTCTGCTTCGGTTACAGCCAGTAAGCCTACCAGGCTACCGGTTTTTGCTGTTACGCTGATGGTTTTTACACCTTTACCGCCACGGTTGGTAATACGGTAATTGGCTTCTCCGGTTTCGGGATCATCCAAAAAGGTACGCTTACCATAACCATTGGCACTTACTACCAGCACGGTTTTGGTTTTATCTTCTACGTTAACGCAAACCATGCCCACCACTTCGTCTGTTGCATCATCCACATCAATACCGCTTACACCAATACCGCCGCGGCCTGTTGGCCTTACTTTAGCCTCGGGGAAACGGATGGCACGGCCGCTTTTAACCGCCATCATAATTTCGCAATTACCATCGGTTAGTTTGGCTTCCAGTAATTGGTCGCCATCTTTAATGTTAATGGCATTAATACCGTTCTGGCGTGGGCGGCTAAAATCTTTTAATCTTGATTTATTGATGATACCCTGTTTGGTACATAAAACAATGTAATGATTGTTCACATACTCTTCATCTTCCAGGTTTTTAATATCAATGATGGCACGCACTTTATCATCGGGCGGTATCTGTATCATGTTCTGCAATGCCCTGCCCTTGCTGGTTTTATCGCCTTCGGGTATCTCGTACACTTTTAACCAGAAGCATCTGCCCATTTCGGTAAAAATGAGTAAGGTATGGTGTGTACTGGCAACAAAAAGATGTTCAATATAATCTTCCTGCCTGGTGCTGCTGCCCTTGGCACCACGGCCACCGCGGCGTTGCTGGCGGTATTCGGCTGCAGATGTACGCTTGATGTAACCGAGATGTGAAATGGTAACAACCACATCTTCATCTTCAATCAGGTCGAGCATATTTATTTCGTCACCTACATAAACAATTTCAGATTTACGTTCGTCGCCAAATTTTTCTTTTACTTCCAGCAATTCTGTCTTGATGATATCGTAGCGCATATCTTCATTGGCAAGGATGAGTTTTAAATGCTCAATCAACTTCATGATCTCGGCATGTTCTGCACGTATCTTGTCAATCTCCATACCGGTTAACCTCTGTAAACGTAGTTCCAGTACAGCTTTTGCCTGTATTTCACTCATGCCAAAACTGGTCATCAAACCATCCTGTGCAATATTTGGTGTAGATGACTCACGTATGAGTTTGATAACGGCATCCAGGTTATCCAGGGCAATGATGTACCCTTCTAAAATATGGGCACGTTCTTCTGCTTTGCGTAATTCAAATTGGGTGCGGCGTACCACCACTTCGTGACGGAACAGAATAAACTCGGTGATGAGGTCTTTAAGATTTAATATCCTGGGCCTTCCTCTCACCAGCGCCACATTATTTACGCCGTAAGATGTTTGTAATTCGGTTTGTTTATACAGATGATTGATGACAACCTGTGCCACCGCATCTTTCTTTAAATCAATTACAATACGGGTGCCTTCTTTATTATTACTTTCGTTGTTTACATCCGATACGCCTTCAATTTGTTTGTCGTTGATGAGGTCGCCTATTTTGGCGGTCAGCATATCGCGGTTTACCTGGTAAGGCACCTGTGTAATGATGATCTTTTCACGGCCTGTTTTCGTCATTTCTATATCTACCTTCCCACGCAACACTACCCTTCCACGGCCGGTTAATAAACCTTCTTTAACGCCTTCAAAACCGTAAATAACGCCACCTGTAGGGAAATCGGGGCCTTTTACATATTTGATCAGTTCTTCGCAGGTTATTTCTTTATTTTCAATATAGGCTATGCAACCATCAATAACTTCGCTCAGGTTGTGCGGCATCATATTGGTGGCCATACCTACTGCAATACCGCTACTGCCATTTACCAGCAGTTGCGGAATACGGGTTGGCAACACCATCGGTTCTTTCAGCGAATCGTCAAAATTCAGCCCAAAATCCACGGTCTCTTTCTCAATATCTTCCAGCATGGCTTCGGCAAATTTTTGCATACGTACCTCGGTGTAACGCATAGCAGCCGGTGGATCTCCATCTTCGCTGCCAAAATTACCCTGTCCGTCAATCATGGTATATCGCATGGCCCAGTCCTGCGCCATACGTACCATGGTTTGGTAAATAGCGCTATCGCCATGGGGATGGTATTTACCCATCACCTCTCCCACAATACGGGCCGATTTCTTGTATGGTTTGTTGCTGGTATTGCTCAACTCACTCATACCGTATAAAACACGGCGGTGAACGGGTTTAAGGCCATCCCGTACATCGGGCAAAGCACGCCCAACAATTACACTCATGGAGTAATCAATGTAGGATGTCTTCATTTGCTCCTCAATATTCACGGGAATAATGCGGCCACGGTTGTTTAAATCTCCACCGTTAAGAGGCTGGTTTTCTTCGTTTAAATTGTCGTTATTTTCCATAATTTTTTATCGTGTGCGAAAGTACCGATTTTAG
>JAOAUI010000128.1:18470-23950 GCA_030157685.1 Ferruginibacter sp.
CTTGCCAAAAACTTTCTTATTTGAAAACGATTGTACTCATTGGTGCCGGAAAATCGGCCACGGTTTTAATAGATTATTTGATTGCTGAAGCTGAAATAAACCACTGGAAATTTATTATTGCCGACAGCAACCGGGAGCAGATACTTTTAAAAACAAAGAACTCAAAATATGCCGAAGCGGTGCAACTGGATGTTACCAACGAAGCCCAAAGAAGCAGACTGATACAAAGAGCGCATGTGGTTATCAGCATGATGCCCCCTGCCCTGCACTTTTTGGTGGCTAAAGATTGTGTAGAGTACCGCAAGCATTTATTAACGGCATCTTATTTAGATGATAAGATGAAAAGCCTGCAGGATGAGATAAGCAACCGCAAATTATTATTCATTTGTGAGATGGGATTAGACCCGGGCATTGACCATATGAGCGCCATGAAGATCATTGATGGCATAAAAGCAAAGGGTGGCAACATCACTTCTTTTAAAAGCCATTGCGGCGGCCTGGTGGCACCGGAGAGTGATGATAATCCCTGGCATTATAAAATAAGCTGGAACCCACGGAATATAGTGTTGGCCGGGCAATCGGGTGCAGTGTATAAAGAGAATAACGAAATAAAAAATATCAGCTACACTCATTTATTTGATTGCAGCAACGAAATTGTTTTTGATGAATTGGAAGGACTGGCATTTTATCCCAACCGGGATTCGTTAAGTTATATACCTACCTATAAATTGCCCGATACAGCCACCTTTATAAGAACCACTTTACGCCATGTTGATTTTTTTAAAGGCTGGAATGCTGTTGTACATGCAGGTTTAACCAACGAGACGGAAAACATTGCTGCCATTGGATTGACATATACAAAATGGTCGGAACCAATTTTACCTTTTATAAATGAAGACAATAAACAGATGCTGGAATACCTGGGATTATTTGATGAAACGCCTGTTCCGGCAACTGCAAAAACATCGGCAGATATTCTGCAATTTTTATTAGAGACTAAATTAAAGATGGAACCGGCAGATAAAGACATGATAGTAATGCTGCATGAATTTGAATACGAATTGGATGGAAAAAACAAAAGCCTGAAAAGCTGCCTGGTTGTGAAAGGCGAAGATAATTTGCGTACGGCTATGGCTAAAACTGTTGGCTTGCCATTGGGCATTGCTGCAAAGTTGATTTTAAACGAAACGATTAAATTGAAAGGTTTACATATACCAACCGCAAAAGACATTTATGAGCCGGTATTGAATGAATTAGAAACCACCGGAATTAAGTTTACAGAAACTTTACATTAAAAAATGTTTTGTTGTACGTATAAAATATTTATTTTTGTCGTATAATTATGTTTTATGGATGCTAAAATCACTTTAAGTTTTGATGAAACGGTTATTAAAAAGGCTAAAAGCTATGCCGAAAATAATAATATAAGCCTCTCCCGGCTTACCGAATTCTTATTGCGCAAAGTTACCAGCAACAGTTACCAATCTCTTGAAGATTTACCCATTTCAGATTGGGTTAGTATAGTTGCCGAAGGTGAAGTAGAATATCAAACCAAAACAAAAAAAAATAAAGATTTAAAGGCTGAGTATTTTAAAAGTAAAAAATGAAGATATTTTTAGATGCCAATATCCTCGTTTCGGTACTGAATAAGGAATACCCTTTGTTTACCTATGCGGCCCGCATTGTAAGCCTGGCAGATAATAAAAAATTTACAGTTTACACATCGCCTGTTTGCCTGGCCATTGCTTTTTATTTTGCTGAAAAGAAGAGCGGAACCCAATTGGCTAAGCAAAAAATCAAACTGCTTTCCGAAAAAATCAGCATTACCGCTGTTGGTAAAAACGAGGTATTACAAGCTTTAGAAAACAGGCAGGTAAACGACTTTGAAGATGGCATTGAATATTATGCTGCCGTAAATAATAAATGCGATGTTATTATAACTGAAGATACCGGTGATTTTTATTTTGCAGCTATTAACATATGCAAAGCACAGGATTTTCTGAAAACCTACCTGTTTTAACCTTCCCGGCAATAAACTCCTTACGGGTTAAATATTCCCTTTTCAGCATCCAGCAGAAAATTATCGCGGTTGGCAATGATCAGGTTTTTAATCTGAATTACTTTTATCCAGTATATTATCCAGCAAATAACAAAACCAATATTTGCCAATGTTCCTATGAATGGAATGAATGAACAAATACGTAACATGTTTTTTGCAGAGCCAACACCTTTAGTTGGTTTTACTTCGCTGGTGGGTATATTTAACCGGTAACATTCCAATTGAAATGAGTCAGCAATTTTATTTACAACGTAAAACATCCATACAAAATTAAACAGTGGAATTAACGAAAGCCAAACCTGCCCGGGAGGCATTTGCCTGTTTTCGGGACTTACAGCTTCCAGGGCTTTTTGTAAACTGATAAGGTAGAATATAGTAGGTACCAGGAATGCTGCCAGGAATAGAAGCGTTATGGAAGATGATGCGTAATTATCCAGCTCGTACATTAGATCAGTTTAGGTAAACAAAGAAAAAACAAATTAAGCAGTAGATAAAATCCTTTTTAATTCCGCCACTCCTTCTGTTGCCGGCATTTCAATAACATGCAGGTTGGCCATTTTTTCTGTTGCCGGATTTTTTTTATCAATAATAAATTTGGGCAAATAAGGTGGTGCATAATACAGCAGCGAAGCGGCGGGATAAACCTGTAAGGAAGTGCCCACTACCACAAAATAATCGCAGTCGTGCAAAAGAGCAGCTGCTTTCTCCATCATGGGTACTGCTTCGCCAAACCAAACAATATGAGGTCGTAATTGTGCCCCATCAGCAGCTGTATCGCCCAGGTTAATATCGCCACGAATTTCAAAAATGCTGTTTTCATCGGCAATACTTCTCATTTTAAATATTTCGCCATGCAGGTGTAATACTTTAGAAGAGCCAGCTCTTTCGTGCAAGTCATCAATATTTTGTGTGATGATGGTTACATCAAAATCCTGCTCCAGTTCGGCCAAACCAATGTGTGCAGCATTAGGCAATGCAGCTGCCACATCTTTACGGCGGGCATTGTAAAAATCTAAAACCAGTTGGGGGTTTTTATGCCATCCATCAGGAGATGCAACTTCGTATACATCGTAACCATTCCACAATCCATCACTGTCTCTAAAAGTTTTCAGGCCACTTTCAGCGCTGATACCTGCGCCGGAGAGTACAACAATGTGCTTTTTATTTTTCATTGTAATTTTTCTTTCCGGCAGTGAGTTTTTCGATGGTAGTTTGAAGGCGTATTTTTCTGGTTTCGTCTTTCCTGGCACCAATGATCCATTCTACATATTCTCTTTTATGAGTAAAAGCAAGACTGTTGAAAAAGCCGGCAGCCCGCTTATGCTTCATAAACAAATGCTGCAGTTCGGGAGGAGCCGTTATGGTACGGTTTTTATAATTTACGCCGGGTGCAGGATACGTGCTGCAGAAGTTAATTTTTTTTTTATTCCAACCTCAGGTTTTTTAAAGCGGCCTGCACTCCATACATTGTCAAGCGCAATCATGCGTACGGCTTCAAACCCATAGTCCGACACAAAATCCCAGTTTTTATCACGGGAAAGATCGCTGGCAATTTTAGAAGTAAGTTTGGGGTAAGCTATCCAGAATTTGGCATCCTCCTGTAAGGCAGGGATAACGTCTTTCAATATATCAACCAACTGCCTTTGGCTTACAGCAAAAACCAGGGCAAAATCTATTTTACGGGCTTTTAAAAGAGGAGTTACATTTTTGGAAAATGTAAGTTTTATAAACTGTTTTTCTATTGATGAAGGAAGGCCCTGTATCAACAAATTTTTCTCATCCTGCAATTGCAGTTTTTCTAGTAAGGTTTGAGCAGTCATATATGTCTGGCAATTAACAATTAAAAAAGAAGTACAAATAAATTTGTAAACATTCACTTCATGGGCGAAGATTTAATTTTAGATGATGACAATCGTTTTGGTTAGTTTGGTTAAGTTCTCAGGCTGTTTAAGCTTTTAAAGTTAAACATAAAATGCGACAGATAAAAGGTTTGAGCAAAAAAAACTCCACATAAAATGGAGTTTTTTTTGACTAAAATATCAGGTTACTTACCTAAAGGCTTATAATATCCCAATGCTTCGGGCATCCATCCTTTTAACCTGGCAATACGATTTTCATCGGCGGGATGGGTTGACAAGAACTCCGGGGGCTTTTGACCGTTTGAAGCGGCAGCCATACGCTGCCAAAAAGGAACTGCCTCATTTGGATTGTATCCTGCCATAGCGGCAAAATTTAACCCAAGATGATCAGCTTCATATTCCTGGTTACGTGAATTGGGCAACAGCACCGCAATTTGTGCGGTAGGTGCAAATATATTATTGAACAGGTCATTGTATTTTGGATTATTGGCCGTAGCAATATTGCCCACAATTTCCAGGCCCTGTGCAAGTGCGCCCTGACTCATACGCTCATTGCCATGATGTGCCACGGCATGTGTAATTTCGTGACCCATTACAACAGCTAAAGCCGCTTCATTTTGTGTAATTCCTAACAAGCCGGTATATACAACCACTTTACCTCCGGGCATACACCAGGCGTTCACTTCTTTTGAATCTACCAGGTTAAACTCCCATTTGTATCCGTTCAATTCGCTTGCCAACCCCTTTTGGGTATAGTATTCGGTAATTGCTTTTGAAATTCTGTTTCCTACCCTTTTAACCATTTCAGCATCTTTATTGGAGCCACTATTCAATACTTTATTTTGTGACAGGAATGACTGGTATTCGGTTAAAGCCTGTTGTTGCAGGGTTGCCTCACCAAACAGAGCAAGTTGTTTACGGCCTGTAATTGCATTTTCGCTGCAGGCAACAAAAAAAGATACTGTTGCCAGGAAAAAAATAATCTTTTTCATTTTAGTTTGAGTTTTAATTATACGTGTAATCAATTGGCGTACCAACTATGTATTTTGTAGTAATAATACAAAAATTAAGTTTGCTTTAACTGAGATAAGGAGATTTAAAATATAGAATTAATCGTGGTTTTGGTTCGATTTTCTTTTATCCCGGTGTTTCAATATGGGTATCCGGCTTTCTACGCCACGTAAAATACGGCCAATATTTTTTTGATGTGTAAGCACAACCAGAACAGCCACAATGAGCGCAAAAACCCGGTAAAGCACTTCATGTTCATTCCATATCCACAATACACAAATTGGAAGCGATAAAGCAGCTAATATTGAACTTAAAGAAACATACCTGGTTAAATAAAGCACCAGCACAAAAATACCAATACAACTTACTGCAACTACCGGCTGAATGGCCAATACCATCCCCAGCAAAGTTGCAACACCTTTTCCTCCCTTAAACCCAGCGAAAACCGGAAAAATATGTCCCACCACAGCTGCTGTACCAAGTCCCAGCATCAGGTTGGTTCTTTCCAGTTCATGACTGATATAGAACGGAAGGAAATTATAAAGCATTAC
>JAOAUI010000129.1 GCA_030157685.1 Ferruginibacter sp.
GTACCAATTATTTTCGACTTCTTCCTTTTTATCCGGTTTTTGATAATTTCAACAACACTTAAAACGGCTTCTTCAAATGTTTTACATGTTGCACTTGCCAGGATGTCGTTACCGGGTATTGCCAATCTTATTTCACAAACCTTGTTCTCCTTTGTTTCTGAATTGGAAACCCTGAGCGAAATATCAATTGAAATTATTTCGCTGTAATAGGTATATAATTTGCTAACTTTTTCCTGAATGAACCCGGTTAAGGCAGGAGTTACTTTAAAGCCCGGTGATTGAATATTGATTTGCATGTTTTTAATTTTTTCTTTCTATTTTGAATAAACCCAGGTTATAAATCAAGCAGTTTGTAATTCCTGGTTTGCGTGATCGTTTTCCCATATCCAAAGCGTATCCGGATAAAATTTAACTTCACCGGTTGAAATGTCATGTGTTCCACCCACAATACCTATTTCGCCTTTTTCAATCATTTCTTTTAAAATAGTACTGCGTTCCATAATGGCCTGTACTGTACGTTTTACATTTATAGAAGCTACTTTTTCTACAAAATCTGCATTTACAGAGTTGCGGTTTTCCGTTACAGTTTTTTCATCGTAAACTGCTGGCTGTATTTTAGATAGTAAAGCGGTAAGGTTACCCATTTCAACATGATCGCAGGCGCCTTTTACTGCACCGCATTTGGTATGACCAAGCACTACAATAAATTTTGAACCCGCTGCTTTACAGGCAAACTCCATACTGCCCAAAATATCTTCATTAATAATATTGCCGGCAATACGAACGCTGAAAATATCACCCAGTCCCTGGTCAAATATCAGTTCGGCCGATGTACGGGAATCTATGCAGGATAATATTACTGCAAAGGGGTGCTGCCCGTCAGACGTTTCGTTTGCCTGTTGTAAAAGATTACGGTTTACTTTAAGATTATTTACAAATCTTTTGTTTCCTTCTTTTAATAATTCAAGCGCCATAAGCGGAGTAATGGCATTCTGCATTTCTTTCGTTAATGTTTTCATTTTATTTGTTTTTAGGTTTTAAAAAAAGTTAAGCCGGTTCAATAAAGTTTATCGTTTCAACAGTTATGTTTTTCAGTTTTGCATTGCTTCGGTAATCCCTTATTAATTCCACTACATCGTATGCAATTGATTTGGAGTTGGTACAATCAATAACCACTTTTGAATTGGCAGGAATTTCTTCCAGTTCCTTTATCACACTTGCCTTATTAAAGAAAGAAACTTCTTCTGCTAAAACAATCTGATGCAATTCCTGTCCTTCTTCTGTAGTGATGGATTCCTTCATGTAATGTGAATTGCGGTAACTGTGGCGAAGCGTATAAAATATGCCAAACA
>JAOAUI010000130.1 GCA_030157685.1 Ferruginibacter sp.
TTATAGTAATTATCAAAATCACGTTTTGTCATCAGGCCCATATCATGCAGGTTGGGTGCAAAAATATTGGCATCTTCATAAATGGTTCGGTCCTGTATCACGGTTTCGGTGCCATGGTGTATTTCCAGCAATTGATTCAAACGGCTGTTTAAAAAGAATATCTGCAGGTTAAAACTCCACCTGGGCATATCTTCATAAAAATCATTCAGGTAAGGGTTATGATCCACATCTTCAAACTGGGGAATCCATTTGTAATGCTTGCTCAGCATTTCAGTGAGCGTGGTTTTTCCTGCACCAATATTTCCTGCTACAGCGATGTGTTTTGGTTTTTTTGTCTTTGCCATAATTCAATCGTGGATTTACAATCGCCGTTTATTTTTTAATACAAGCGAAGCATCTAAAGTAAACAAAATCTCAAATCAAACCCTCTAAATCAAAAATAATTTAATCCCATGGTCTCCCTTACTAGCTTCATGGTTTCGCCGGCACTTTTATTTGCCTTTTCGGCACCTTTTTGCATTATTTGTTTAAGCCCTTCTTCATCATTTAAAATGGCATCTACCTGATTACGGATGGGTGCAATAAAATTAACCATATCCTCTGCCAGTTGCTTTTTTAGATCACCATAGCGTATGGTACAGTTATTATAATCTTCTTCATATTTCTGAATAGTATCTGCCGTACAAACAAGGTTCATCAGCAAAAAAATATTTTCAATATAATCTGGTTTCGGGGTGTTTTTTTCAGCGGGACCACTGTCTGTCTTGGCTTTCATTACTTTTTTCCTGATCATATCATCCGTGTCGGCCAGGTACAATGTTGCCATCTGGTTTTCACTTTTACTCATTTTTCCAAGTCCATCCAGACTGGGTACTTTTACCAGCGTTTGATTGTAATTAAATGCAACCGGCTCAGGAAAAACATCTCCATAACGATGATTAAACCGGTTTGCAAATGTACGGGCCATTTCCAGGTGCTGTTCCTGGTCTTTACCAACGGGTACATATTTGGCACGGTGCAAAATAATATCGGCCGTTTGCAAAACAGGATAGGTTAATAATCCTGCGTTCACATTTTCAGGGTTCTGGCGCACTTTATCTTTAAATGTTGTTGTCTTTTCCAACTCACCTTTATAGGCCATCATGTTTAAATACAAGTATAATTCGGCTGTTTCACGTACATGGCTCTGGCAATAGAATGCTACTTTATCAGGATCGAGCCCACAGGCAATGTTTTCGGCCAAAACACGATGCACATTGGCTTTTAGCTCTTTGGTATCGGGATGTGTGGTTAAAGAATGCAGGTCGGCCACCATAAAAAAGCAGTCAAAATCTTCCTGCATTTTTACATAATTACGAATGGCACCAAAATAATTACCCAAATGCAGAAAACCAGTTGGGCGAATGCCACTCATTACAATTTCCTTTTTCTTTTCCATATAAATTCACTGCAGCTTAAAGCTATACTGCCGGTTGGCGAAGATAAGTAAAGTTAGCAGTTGGCAGTTGGCAAATGACAAGGTTTTCCACTCATAATTGCAATCTGCCGATTGACAACTGCAAATTGCAAACTGCTTACTATCGGCTATATTTGTAATATGGAAGTAAATGAAGCACTGGTTGATAAACTGGCCAATCTTGCCAGGTTAAAGTTTGATGCAGCTGCAAAAGAAGAGATCAGGAATGATCTTCAAAAAATGATTCAGTTTGTTGAAAAACTGAACGAGGTAGACACAACCGGTGTTGAACCGCTTTTGCATATGAGTGGCAATGTAAATGTTCTAAGGGCAGATGAGGTAAAAGGAAGTATACCCCGTGAAACAGGTTTACAAAATGCAGCCATACATGATGAGCAGTTTTTTAAAGTGCCGAAAGTTATTAAGAAATAGTTTAGTGGTTTAGAAGTTTAGAGGTTTAGTTTGTCATCTGCTAAACCTCTAAACTACTAGTCTTCTAAACATCTAAACCAATTAAAATGCAGGGAATTATTCATCTGGAAGATATCCGTAAAAGTTACTACCTCGGTAAAAATGAGCTGCAGGTTTTAAAAGGCATTTCGCTGGATATATTCAAGAACGAATACGTTGCACTGATGGGACCAAGCGGTTCGGGTAAATCTACCTTAATGAATTTACTGGGTTGCCTTGATACACCTTCAGGCGGAAGATATATTTTAAACGGAAAAGATGTAAGCCGCATGCCGGATAATGACCTGGCCGAGGTTCGCAATAAAGAGATTGGGTTTGTTTTTCAGCAGTTTAATTTATTACCACGCTTAACAGCTGCCGAAAATGTGGCGTTGCCACTGGTTTACAGCGGTGTTAGTAAAAAAGAAAGAATAGAAAGGGCCATGGAAGTTTTAACAAGGGTTAAACTGGATGACCGCAGTCATCATAAACCAAATGAACTTAGTGGCGGCCAGGCACAGCGTGTTGCCATTGCCCGGGCTTTAATAAATAACCCTTCCATTATTTTAGCAGATGAACCAACCGGTAACCTTGATACAAAAACCTCGTACGAGATCATGGAGATTTTGGGAACTATTCATGCTGAAGGCAATACCGTTATTTTAGTAACGCATGAAGAAGACATTTCGCTGTACGCCCACCGTGTTATCAGGTTAAGAGATGGTGTGGTAGAAACGGATAAACTGAATTCAAACCCTGCCATTGCTAATATTCCTGTTTAATTTTGCTCTTCATTTAACTATTCTCCAAAATTTTTGTTGTTTTACAGAATAAACAGGCAAGCAGCATGGCATTTAAAATTTATACCAAAACCGGCGACCTGGGCAAAACCAGTTTAATTGGAGGCACCAAAGTTCCCAAAAGCAATATTCGTATTGAAGCTTATGGCACTGTTGATGAGTTGAATTCGTTTATTGGTTTAACGGCTGATCAACTTCCACATGAACCTTGTAAAAATATTTTAAAGGAGATACAAGACCGCTTATTTACCATCGGCTCATCGCTTGCCTGCGATCCGGACAAAGAATCGAAATTGAAAATTCCGGATCTGAAAGAATCAGATATAGTACTATTAGAAAAAGAAATTGATAAGATGAATGAAGAGCTGGAAGAAATGAAATCATTCATTCTGCCCGGCGGGCATGTTGCCATTTCTACGGCTCATATTACCCGCTGTGTATGCAGGCGTGCAGAGCGTATTTGCGTAAACATGCAGGAAAATGATCTGTTTGTAGATCCGCTGGTTATAAAATATTTAAACCGCCTGAGTGATTATCTTTTTGTTTTGGCAAGATATGCAGGGCATTTGCTGGGGGTGAAAGACATACCGTGGAAGCCCAGAATTAATTAGCTGATTTGGTAATTTGATAATTAAATACAGCCTTCGGCACATTTTCAAATCTTCAAATTAGTTCATCATCAAATCATCTTCCCGTCTTTCATCATCAAAATCCTGTCGCTCATTTTTGCCAGTTCTTCATTGTGCGTAACAATTAAAAATGTTTGATTGAATTTATTACGCAGGTCAATAAACAACTGATGTAGTTCTTTTGCATTGGCACTATCCAGGTTGCCGGTTGGCTCATCAGCCATAATAATAGCCGGACTGTTTATTAAAGCCCTTGCAACTGCCACTCTTTGCTGCTCGCCACCTGAAAGTTGCTGAGGTTTGTTCTCAAGCCGGTCTGCCAGTCCTAAAGTTTTCAACAATTCTGTAGCCTTTATAACCACTTCTTTCTTTTTTTGGCCGGCAATCCAGCCGGGAATGCAGACATTCTCCAATGCCGTAAATTCCGGTAAAAGATGATGAAACTGAAAAACAAAGCCAATATGTTTGTTTCTGAAAGCTGCCAGTTTTCTTCCGCTTAGTTGTTCAAGCTGCTGGCCGTTTAAACTTATACGGCCCTCATCAGCCTTATCTAAAGTGCCTAAAATGTGCAGCAGCGTGCTTTTGCCAGCACCCGATGATCCTACAATACTTACAATCTCTCCTTTGCCGATGTTTATATCTACCCCTTTCAGTACCGTAAGGTGGTCATATCTTTTATAAATCCCTGTAGCTGTTAACATGCTTCGAAAATAGGTAATAATTGCAATTTTACCCTTTTAAAACCGCGGTGTCGTTTATTATATCCATGTTAAATAATAATATCCTGTAACGGGCGTTTAAAAAACACTTTTGGTTATTCCAAATGAACTTATACATTTGCAAAAAATTAAACCCTACAAAGATGTTTTGGACACTAGAATTAGCCTCTCATTTGGAAGATGCACCCTGGCCCGCTACTAAAGATGAATTGATTGACTATTCGATCCGTAGTGGTGCGCCCATTGAAGTGGTAGAGAACTTACAGGAACTGGAAGATGAGGGCGAAATATATGAAGGCCTGGATGATATCTGGCCCGATTATCCCAGCCAGGAAGATTTCTTTTTTAATGAAGATGAATATTAAGAACCCCGAAGCCAAAACCCCCTCCGCCCCCTAAAGGGGGAACTGGGTCCTTACAATATTAAAAGCCTCCTGAAAATCAGGAGGCTTAATTATTTATACAATTCTAGTCTTTATTATAATAGAGAAGAACTTTAAAATTATGAACTCCAAAGTTCCCCCTTTAGGGGGCGGAGGGGGTTTCTACATTTTATTTATCACCGCTTCAGTTACTCCCGTAAAAGAAAATCCTCCATCATGAAAAAGGTTTTGCATGGTAACCATCTTTGTCATATCGCTGAACATCATTACACAGTAGTTGGCACAATCATCGGCACTGGCATTACCCAGCGGGCTCATTTTTTCGGCATACTCTAAAAATCCGTCAAATCCTTTTACGCCACTGCCTGCTGTCGTTTTCACCGGCGATTGCGAAATGGTATTTACCCTTACATGTTTTTTAACGCCGTAATGATATCCAAAACTACGGCTTACACTTTCCAGCAGTGCTTTTGCATCGGCCATCTCGTTATAATCAGGAAACACACGCTGCGCTGCGATGTAAGTTAAAGCTACCACACTACCCCAATCATTAATTGCATCCAGCTTCATGGCTGTTGCCAAAACCCGGTGTAAACTCATCGCTGATATATCTAAAGACTTTGCATTAAAACCATAATCAATCTCGGTATAATGTTTCCCCTTACGCACGTTTATACTCATGCCTATGGAATGCAGAATAAAATCTACTCCGCCGCCAAAATGCTCCATGGTTTTTGTTATCAGGTTGGTAACATCTTCGTTGCTGCTAACATCGCAGGCAATAACGGGTGCATTTACGATCTCTGCCAGTTTGTTTATTTCGCCCATACGCATGGCTACGGGAGCGTTAGATAAAACCAACTCTGCACCTTCTTCGTGGCAGCGTAAAGCTGTACGCCAGGCAATTGATCTTTCATCAAGCGCCCCGAATATGATCCCTTTTTTCCCTTTCAGCAAGTTATAAGACATAGTAAACGTTTTATGATTTAGGAGTAAAAATAACACTCTTATCTTTTAAAGAAAAACTCTTTATAGGTATTTAAGAAAAAAGAGAAAATGAATACCAGTATAAATACACTCACCAGGTTAACCACTATATATAAAATGAAAAAGCCGAAAGACTTCCGTGGATCTATTTTCTTTTTGAAAAAAACATAAACCAGGTAAGCCAGTACCGACATTAATAAAATAAACAGTAAGATTCTGCCGGTAT
>JAOAUI010000131.1 GCA_030157685.1 Ferruginibacter sp.
CCCACTGCCCAAAACTATGCCCACTGCCGGTTTATCGCTGTAAATATTTTTAATAAACGCAACAGCTTCGTTAATTTTTGTCATCATATACCAAACAATTTTAAGGGGCAAAGGTAAGGTAAGATATTGTTAAAGGAAAGTGTATAGTTTGGGGTCTTGGGTTTGAGGTTTTGTGTTGAGACCTCAATACGCTAAGATGAAAGCTGAGTAAGGATTTAATGCACAAGAGTGCGACGCCAATGCAGCTGGTTAAAGATTTAATGCCGGGAACATAAAACCCTAAACTCATAACTCAAAACACTTTCTTATCTTCGCCAAAATTTTTCTTTTATGAATCTTCACGAATACCAGGCTAAAGAGCTTTTGAAAAAATACAATGTTCCCGTTCAGGAAGGAATACCATGTAGTACCCCAGGCGAGGCAGAACAGGCTTACAGGCAAATTCATACCCAATACGGTAGCAAGTTTGCTGTTATAAAAGCTCAGATACATGCCGGTGGCCGTGGTAAAGGAAAAATTGCAGGTACCGAACAACGAGGTGTAGCGGTGGCTAAAAATGCTGAGGAAGTTTTACAAATTGCTAAAAATATTTTAGGCGGTACATTGGTAACCATACAAACCGGTGAAGCAGGTAAATTGGTGAGCAAGATTTTGGTGGCACAGGATGTATATTATGATGGGCCAAGCCCGGTAAAGGAATTTTATTTGTCTATTTTATTGGATAGAACCAGGGGACAGAATGTAATTATGTACAGTACCGAGGGCGGAATGAATATTGAAGATGTGGCCCATGACACACCTGAAAAAATATTTAAGGAATGGGTTTTCCCAGGCGGAAATTTAGAACCCTTCCAGGCAAGAAAAATTGCTTTTAATTTAGGATTGAGTGGTGTGGCTTTTAAAAACTGCGTAAAATTTGTGAGCGATCTGTACAAAGCTTATGTAGGATCTGATTGTGGCATGCTGGAAATAAATCCTTTGTTTAAAACCAGCGATGATAAAATTATTGCAGTTGATTGTAAAATGAATATTGATGACAATGCATTAATGCGCCACCCTGATATTGCGGTACTGAGAGACCTGAGCGAAGAAGACCCTACCGAAGTGGAAGCCGGGCAATACAACCTGAATTTTGTAAAACTGGATGGTAATGTAGGCTGCATGGTAAATGGTGCCGGCCTTGCCATGGCAACCATGGATATGATCAAATTAAGTGGCGGCGAACCTGCCAACTTTTTGGATGTAGGTGGTACGGCCAATGCACAAACGGTGGAAGCCGGTTTCAGAATAATTTTAAAAGACCCCAAAGTAAAAGCAATACTGATAAATATTTTTGGCGGTATTGTACGCTGCGACAGGGTTGCACAGGGTGTAATTGATGCGTACCAGTCAATTGGTAATATTAATATCCCGATCATTGTAAGGTTACAGGGCACCAATGCCGATGTAGCAAAAAAATTAATTGATGAAAGCGGATTGAAAGTACAAAGTGCCATTCAGCTGAGCGAAGCAGCTGAGCTGGTTAATAAAGCGGTAGCATAAACTGATATAAAATATTGTATCCCATCCTGCTAAAGCCGGATGGGATTTTTTGTTTGCAGAATTTAAAAAAAAATTAAATTACAATTAAATTACTGTTACATGCTTGAGTTAAACTTCTCCCCTTTTCCGGAAATTAGAACTGAAAGATTATTACTCAGAAGAATGATTGATGCTGATGCGCCTGAAATATTATTTCTTAGATCGGATGAAACGGTGATGAAATATATTGACCGTGAAAAACCAAAATCGCAGGAAGAAGCTGTTGAATTTATTAAAAAAGTAAATACAAATATTGATAAGAATGAAAGCGTGATGTGGGCCATTGCTTTGCAGGATAAGCCCGATACTTTGATTGGCAATATCGGTTTCTGGAGAATCATAAATCAGCATTACCGCTCTGAGATTGGTTATATGCTGCACCCCGCTTTTTGGGGCAGGGGTATTATGAAAGAAGCCCTGCTGGCCGCCATTGATTTTGGATTTAACCAGATGAAACTGCACAGCATTGAAGCCCATATCAACCCGGATAATAAAGCATCTGGAATGCTGCTTGAAAAAACCGGCTTTGTAAGAGAAGCATATTTTAAAGAAGATTTTTATTTCAGAGGTAAATTTATTGATACGGCCATTTATTCTTTACTGGCAAAATAATAATCTGTTCTTTTAAAGTAAAGCCCCGCTGTAAAAACAGCGGGGCTTTTTCATTATAACTCTTAACGTAACACTTAACTTACATTTTTGGTAATAATACATGGTCTATAACATGTATCACACCATTGCTTTGGTTTACATCTTTAATGGTTACATAAGCCACAGCGCCATTTTCATCTTTAATGGCAATCTTCTTTCCTTCCATATAGATCCACAAATTTTTACCCGCTACTGTTTTTACCTGTGCGGTACCATTGCCATCTTTAATCAGTTTGGCAACATCAGCTGCATTGAATTTACCTGCAACAACATGGTAGGTTAATACAGTTGTTAATGCCGGCTTGCTTTCTTTCATTAATAAATTATCTACGGTTCCTGCAGGTAACATTTCAAAAGCCTTATTGGTTGGTGCAAACACGGTAAAGGGGCCTGCACTTTGCAAAGTTTCTACCAGGCCTGCAGCTTTAACAGCAGCAACCAATGTGGTATGATCTTTACTGTTAACGGCATTTTCTACAATATTTTTAGAAGGATACATGGCGGCTCCGCCAACCATCACTGTTTTTTCGTTTTGAGCAAAAGAAGCATTTACAAATAGTACTGCGGCTGCTACAAAAAGGAATTTCTTAATCTGTTTCATAATGTTGATTTTATTTTTTTTAAATTGATTTCAACATCATGTACGGCAGATGAAAAGGGTTGGATTTATTTTTGAGGATTTTTTATCCGGATAATGCAAAATAAAAACGGGCTGTTTAAAACAGCCCGTCTAAAAATATTTATTAAAACAAGAAAATTATATTTTACCCATTGACATCACTTTTGTTGGCAACGGTTTCTCGGGCCCGGCATCTTCAAGCGATACTGCAAAAGCCTGGGCACTGCCAAAACTTTTCATTTTTTGAACGTGAACAGTTTTGCCGTTTATCTGGGTTGTAATAATACCTCCGTTAACCGGCTTGCCGTCTACAATTGCCCAAAACTGGTATTGCTTACCAGCCGGTGCCTGGGGCAGGTTTGAAGGATCAATATATACTTCCTTGGTGTCCTGCATCCAGTAAATTCTGGCAGCAGCATCGGGTACATCGGGCATCCCGTCCAGTTTAACATGCATAGCGTTCTTCTTGGTCATCACACCCATGTCCTGCTCCATGTTCTTTGCAAGTTCTTTCTGCTGCTCAAGCTCTGTTTTTGCAGTTGCAAGTTCTGTATTGGCCGATTGATATTTATTATAGTATGTATAATTTAAAATGAGGCTTCCCACCAATAAGATAACACTGGCTGCAGCAGCATATTTCCAGGCCGGAGAAATGGAGTAAACCTTTGCAGTTGTTTTTTCTTCTGCCTTTATATCAATAACCGGTGCAGCAGCATTTGTATTAATGGCTGCAAATAATTTTTCTTTTACAGATGCAGCAGGTGCAACAGCATGTGTTTGGGCATAGCTTTCCAGGCCCGATTGAATGGCTTCAATTTCGGCAGCCACTTCAGGATATTGTTTAGACCATGCTGCCACCTCGGCTGTTTCAGCAGCCGAAGTAAGCCCCATGCAATAGAGCTCCAAAATACCTGATGATATGATTTCCTGTGCGTTCAATTTAATTATGTTCTAACATTTTTCTTAGTTCAATAATAGCCGCCCTCATCCTGGTTTTAACCGTACCCAAAGGTATTCCCATTTCTTTTGAAATTTCATCCTGTGTATAGCCGTTAAAATAGGCCAGGTCAATAACACTTCGCTGCTCGGGCTTTAAATTTACCAGTTGTTTCCTGATACCCATCGCATCAAAGCGTTCTGCTATACGCCCATCATCGGTCAAATTACTTACGGAATTCTCATCACTTGAGATTTTACCCTGCTTTTTATAACCTTTACTACGCAATGTATCAATCGTAAGGTTGCGGGTAATATTCAGCATCCAGGTAAACAAACGGCCCTTACCGGTATCATAACTGGAGAAATTATTCCAGATCTTCACAAAAGCTTCCTGCAAAATATCTTCGGCCAGTTCACGGTTTTCAACCATGCGGTAAATGATACCATTTAAAGCAGCCGAATAATTATCATACAGGTACGAAAACGCCTGTTGATCCCTGCTTTGCAGCAGCATCACCAATTCTTCTTCGCTATATTTTAAAGTATCAGGCAAGTTTCTGTTTGTTATAAGATTCCCGAAAATAATTGATTTTTCCTAAACCGAATTAACTAAATGATTTATTTTAGTTAGCATGACAAACCAAATAACACCCGAATATCAATCTTGCTAAATGTTTTAATAATTTTCTTAGGTTTGAATGAACATTAATTTTCTTAATCATGCAGGAGCCTTTAATAAGAACCATACAGCACAATGATGATAAAGCATTGGCAACAATCATCAGGGACACACTCACAGAATTTAAAGCCAACAAACCCGGCACTGTTTATTTTGATGAAACAACCGATCATTTATCCGAAGTTTTTAAAACAGCCGGCAGTATTTATTTTGTGGCAGAACTGAATGGAGAAATTTTGGGTGGCAGCGGCATTTACCCAACTGCTAATTTACCCCAGGGTACTTGTGAACTGGTGAAACTGTATTTATCATCCAAAGCCCGTGGCAAAGGATTGGGAAAGACCCTGCTGCAAAAATGTATCACTGCTGCCAAAGAAATGAGCTACAAAAAAATATATTTAGAAACCATGCCCGAGTTAACCATTGCCATCCCCATGTATGAAAAACTGGGCTTCACTTATTTACCAGCTGCACAGGGCAGCAGCGGCCATACGGGTTGCGATGTGTGGATGATAAAAGAATTATAAGAATATCATTATACCAACTGCACTTCATACACCGCACTAAACAAATAAAACTTACCCGTCTTTACTTCCACACATTTAAACCGCTTTCTTATTTTTTCGCCCCTCTTAAAAATGCGGCCGCCTTTTATTACAAACAAAGTTCCCTCGGGCAATTGCTCTACCAAATGCACACCGGCTGGCTTTTCATCGTAATTATGCAATACTCTTAAAAGCTTTTCATCGCCGCAACTGCTGGCTGCAGGGTTACGCAGGGTATTGTACAAAGCCTTTTCTATATCTGCCGGAAATATTTTCTTCAATAAAAATTCAGCCAGTATTTTTCCAAACTCATCTTTCCATTCCCGGCCATGGGCCTGCACACGATGACCGTATTTCTCATACGTGAAAAGATGTGCCAGTTCGTGCAATAAAGTAATAAGGAATGCATATTTATTCAGGTTGCCATTAACACTGATACGGTGGTTTTTATCGGAATGTGCATGGCGGTAATCGCCCAGTATACTTTGCCGCTTGCGGCTGATGGTAAGGTGTACTTTATGGTGCTGCAGGTAGTAAAGCACTTTGTCAAAACTTCCATCGGGCAAATAATCCTGTAACTGTAAAAGCGGGGCTTCCTGCTTAGGCATTTTTTGTTTTGTTC
>JAOAUI010000132.1 GCA_030157685.1 Ferruginibacter sp.
AACTGGCCCTGCTCGATTTTATACATACAAAAAAACGCCTGCTGGAAATGTTTAAGGAATACCCGGGGCTGGTGCAATTACTTCCAAAAAATGCAGAAGATATTTTTGATACTAAAAAATGGAAAGAGCTGGATACTGCAAATAATGAATTTACCGCCGTTCCCTCTACTGCTGTATTAAAGAAAGGCCTCGATTTTTACAATGCCATAGAGCATACAGATTATGACAATGCTGTTTTCAGGTACATAGCGGGACAGGATAATGAAACACCCGAAAACTATTTTATTGAAAAAGGAAAAATAAATTTCACTTCTACTTCGCAGGGAGATGGCAGGGTTTTATGGAGTACCATACCACCCGCATTAAGTGCCGACAATATTTATTATGTAGCAGCAGATCATGGCGGCATACCAAGCCTTGAAGATGCATTTGAAGGCTTTAAGCAATTGTTGCAGAAAGGCGAAACAGACCAGCCGGCATTATCCAAAACAAAACCATTCTCCCGTGGTACAGATGGTGTGCAAATAATGGCCGACAGTGATTTTGCATCCATACCAACCGACGAGGAATTGAATAATGCAATTGCAGGCGGCAAGGGCAAGTTGAAAAAAACAAAAGGCAAAGAGATCATCAATATATCCCTTATTAATGGCGATTTAGTGCATTCGCAATACCCCGTAGTTGTTGGCCATTTTAAGGGAGATGGAATCATCTATGCCGAAAAATACCTGGACAGGGCCCTTGGTAATAAATTAAGTGAATATCATCTTGTAAATAATTATCCCGGTGATATTGGTACGCACCTGGTGGTATTAGATGATGATGCCCCCAATACTATGATATGCAAAGGTGGTGTTGTAGCCGGGCTGGGCGAATTTGGATCGCTTACAGAAAGCCGTTTGCTGGTAACATTAACACAGGCATTTCTTACCCTCGCAATAAAAGTCAACGAACGTGCAGCAACAAAAACTGATGGCGAAATTTTGCCTGCAGATTTTGGTATTTCCTCTTTAATGATAGGCAGTGATTTTGCAGGATTAAGGATCAGTGCATCTGTAAAAACCATACTCATGGCCGTGTTGCAGGCAAATGAAAAATTAGACGCCATGTCCAGACAGGAAGGGGTGCCAAAGACCTATAAAAAGATAAACCGTATAGAATTGGTTGAAATATACCAGCACAAATCTATACAGATAGGCAGAGTTTTAAAGGGGTTCCTGGCAGAGGATGGATTCAGTAATTTTAAATTTACACCGCCGGTGATAACAAAAGGTTCTGGTGCATTAAAAGTTATTCCGGATGAAAACATGCAGGATAACTGGCACAGGCTTGAAGTTTCGGTGGCAACAAAAGGTAGCGAAAATCGTCGTGTGCTGCCAATTCATTTTACTTCTATAACGGATAAGGCACATGCAGATGAAGAAACACTGCCTGCAAACCGGATGATGGTGGAATCGCTTATTGAAAAAGTTGCAAGGCACTCACAGTGGAACAAAGATTTTTCGCAAACCCTGTACGAACTGTTAATACCAAATGAATTCAAGGGCTATGGTTCCAACCTGCGAAACCTGGTGCTACAGGTAGATGAAGAAACTGCACGATACCCCTGGGAATTACTGCATGATGCCAATGGCATTTCTGATAAGCCGATGGTTATCAATACCGGTATCATACGCCAGTTAAGATCGGGAGAGCAGCGTGAAAATGTGATCATGAATAATAGCAACAGGTCTTTGGTAATTGGCAATCCGTTTACCAATGATGCATATCCATCTTTACCGGGTGCTAAAAGTGAAGCGGAGAATGTTATCAAAATTTTGACCGGTAATGGCATGGAAATGACTGAGAGTATCGAAGAGCAGGATACAGATATCGTTCAGAAAATTCTTAATAAAAGTTATAAGATAATTCATATTGCCTCACATGGTATAGTTGGCAAAACAGCCGATGATCCAACGGGTGTGATAATCGGAGAAAAAATGATTTTCACGGCAGCCGATTTTGACAGGATCAGGATCGTTCCTGAATTTGTTTTCATTAACTGTTGTTCTTCCAACGAGTACGACATGAAAGTTTCGGACCAGATGCGTAAGAAATACGACCTGGCCGCCAGTGTAGGGACACAACTGATTCAGATGGGAGTTAAAGCAGCCATAGTAACCGGTTGGGAAATTGATGATAACGCTGCAGCATTGTTTTCAGACACCATTTATAAAAAAATGTTTGATGGCAAATCTTTTGGAGATGCGGTGAGAGATGCCAGGGAAGCAACTTACAACCTGTATGGACAAACAAATACCTGGGGTGCTTATCAATGCTATGGCGATCCTTTTTATACTTTTAAAACTGCCAAATCATGGGCTAAAAAACTAAAATTCAATTTTTCGGATGCCGTAGAAGTGATTTACCAGCTTGATAATATTATCAGCGAGTTCACCAGCAGTGCCAAAAGAAAAACTTATGAAGAAGCTAAACCTACAATTGATGCAATAATAAGTGCATTGCTGCCCGAATGGAAAACAGACGGACGGATAGTAGAAAGGCTGGCTGAGTTATATAAAACATTAAACGTGTTTGACAAGGCTTTGGAATATTATGAAAAGTTATTTGATTTGGAAAATGCATGCTATGCGGTTAAAACAGTTGAGCAGTATTACAATATTACTGTAAGGCATGCTGCAGCACAACTTAACGCTAAAAAAATAACTGCACCGGCAGCAAAAACAAAAATACAGAAAGCTACAGAGGGATTGAAAAACCTAAAAGGAGAAACCATCGAAAGAAGCAGTTTGATTGCAGCATGTTACAGGAGGTTATTTGATGTAGATAGAAAAAACGACAGTGCAATCATCAACGCAGCCGAATATTACAGAAAGGCTTTTGAATATGGCGACAGGCTTTTTAATACCATTGACTATTACCCATATTTTAACTGGCTGCATTTTGCATTATTGCTTTCTCACAAAAAAAATGAGTATTTAAATATCCCTGCAGACATTGACAAAATCAGTGCAAAGGCGCTTGACAATGCCAGGCAGCAAAATGCCACCAGTCCTGGTTTTTATCATAAAACTGCAGGCTCCTCTTTCCATATCGCCGGTTTGCTTGCTGCAACAACAATTGCAAATATTGAAACACACAGAAAAGCTGTTGTTAAAAATTTTAAAGACGCATGGAGCCGGGAAGGGCGCATAAATGATAAGGATTCATTTATCAGCTATATAAAATTTATTGTTTCCTTATTGCAGGGATTAAAAAACACAAAAATGAAACTGCCCGCTGATAAAATAAAAGCTTTTAATAAAATTACAGAAGATATCGAAAAAAAGTAAATGAGAGAGAATGTTGTTTGGTGAGCATGATGCTGTTTTAATTAACAGCATCATGCTCATTAATATTTACCAGGCTCCAAACTAATAAAATACCGGCGCAGCAAAAAGCCTTAGTGTTACCTGGTAAACATAGGTGCTATCGGGAAACATGTCTTGCAATTAATCAGTACTCCCCTTGCTTCTCCCTTTTTAATAAATTGATAAGGTGTTGCCGGATTGTTCTGTTCATTTTCCCAGATACTGTTCACCCATTTGTAAATTAAATAGGGTTCATATAAAGTAAGCTGTTGGTATGGCTGTTTATTCTTTGCCCATTTGAATGTAAAAAAAATGCGCTTTAAACTTATCTTTTTTTGTTTTACACTGTCCACAATTAATTTCTCAGGCACTTTAACCTGAACTGCCCATTTATCCCTGTATTCAGGGTTGAGTGCATTGATCAATTCCAAAAAACTGATACCAAAAGCAGTGCATCCACAGCCTTTGCCTGCCCTTGGTAAATTGGCGCCATTATACAGCCTGTCGTAACCTTTTATTTTAAACGAATCAATATAGGTAAGTAGATAATTATAGGCTGAATCATTTATATTAAAAGTAATAAATGCAGCGCCAGATGTTTCTGTCCGCATTTGAAGTTCCTTTTGTACCTGGCTGGTTTCCTCCAAATGCCCGTTAACTACTTTAAACAATACACCCAACCCAATTTTATCTTTAACAATTGATTTTTTTAAATTGCCCATTTCATCCGAAGCCATACCGGCCAAATGCATGGCGCTATCTTTCTTTAATTCAATGATCATATGTCCCAAAATTCTGCGGGGTTGGTAATTGGTTTTTGAATAGTAATTGCGAATTGTACTCACCAGTAAACTATGCGGATTTTGCCACCTATATGGATGTGGTGGCGGAAAGCTATATAAGGTAAGTGTTTGTGCGTTTAATAAAGGTGTAGAAAGAAATAAAAAACACAACAACAAATACAGTTTTTGTAATGCTGGCAAATCATATCGCATTGCTGGTTTGTTAAGGCAATACAATATAAGTGGATATTAAAAAGCCGGAAATGATTGTTCTTATTTTATGTAATGATAATGATCATTACTTTACTCATCCATCCCTTCACTACCTTCAGCCGTTTTACTCGAATTTTTAAGCATCTGGTTAATGGTATCAATCTCAGCCGGTGTAAAATAACGCCACTTGCCGGGTGGCAGGTTGGTTAATGTCATGTTCATAATGCGGGTACGTTTCAGGCTTTCTACATTGTACCCAAGCGCTTCACACATGCGGCGTATCTGGCGGTTGAGGCCTTGTACCAATATTATTTTAAACCGGTTTGGCCCTTCCTGCTTTACAAAACATTTTTGGGTTACAGTGCCTAAAATACGAACCCCGTTGCGCATCTTCTGAATAAAATCAAGGGTGATGGGTTTATCAACTGTAACCATATATTCTTTTTCATGTTGGTTTCCGGCACGCAGAATTTTGTTTACAATATCTCCATCATTGGTTAAAAATATCAAACCTTCGCTTCGCTTATCCAACCGGCCAATGGGGAATATCCTTGTTTTATAATTTACAAAATCAATGATATTGGTTTTGTCTTTTAAGTCGGTTGTACAGGTAACTCCTTTGGGTTTATTTAATGCCAGGTAAACAGCCGCTTTCTTTTTCTTTCCTATTGGTTCCCCATCTACCAAAACAACATCTCCTTCCCTTACCCGGTTTCCTTTCATGGCTTCCACGCCGTTGATGGTAACGCGGAGTTGCTCAATATACTTATCGGCTTCTCTGCGGCTGCAGAAGCCTGTTTCGCTGATGTATTTATTTAAGCTGGTATCCATGTTGTTGTAAAAATAAAAAAGGGAAGCAAGAACTTCCCTTAAATTTTTTATGTTTTGAAAACTATAACCTGTTTGCTTCCTGTTGTTTTCTTTTAGATAGTTTGGCTTTGGGTGCAAACATCACCAACATACGCTTACCTTCCATTTTTGGCAAGCCCTCTAAAGCTCCTACATCTTTTAAGCGATCAGCAAATTTCAATAGAAGTAATTCGCCTCTTTCTTTAAACATGATAGCTCGGCCTTTAAACTGTACGTGGGCCTTTACCTTATCGCCATCCGATAAAAACTTTTCGGCGTGCTTTACTTTAAACTCAAAATCATGGTCATCTGTATTTGGTGTAAAGCGAATCTCTTTAACCTCGCTGGTCTTCGATTTCGCTTTCATCTCCTTCTTTTTCTTCTTCTCTTCGTACAAAAACTTATTGTAGTCAATAATCTTACAAACGGGAG
>JAOAUI010000133.1 GCA_030157685.1 Ferruginibacter sp.
AGGTTCATTTTATAATACAGGGGTATCAGCACAAATGCAATAACCATATAGCCTATCAAATAACCCAATACGATCTGGTAATAATAAAAATTGCCACTACCCACACTGCCCGGCACACTCACAAACGTAACCCCGCTAAGGCTTGTGCCAATCATACCAAATGCCACCAGCATCCAGTTGCTATTGCGGTTGCCAATAAAGAAAGATTCGTTATTACTGCCACGGGATGTGAAATAAGCAACAGTAAGCAGCAAAACAAAATACCCGATAACAAACGAAAACAAAATAATTGGAGACATATCAATCGTTTATGTAAAAATAATCTTGAAAATAGAGAAAATATCGTGTCTTTGCCAATAATAAACTATAAAGTTTTATGAGGATAAATTCACTGGCGGTTTTTTGTGGCTCTAAAACCGGCAATAACCCTTTGTATGAAGCAGAAGCAAAAGCATTGGGCCATCTGCTGGCTTCAAAAAAAATTACGCTTATCTATGGCGGCGGCAACAAAGGTATTATGGGTGCCGTATCAAATGCTGTTTTGGAAAAAAATGGAAAAGTAGTGGGAATCATCCCCGAAATTTTGAAAGACAGGGAACATCATCATGCCGGTATAACGGAACTGATCATTGTAGATGATATGCACACCCGTAAAAAGATTCTGTACGAAAAATGTGATGCCGCCATCATATTACCCGGCGGCTTTGGCACCATGGACGAATTTTTTGAAATGCTTACCTGGAACCAGTTGAGCATTCATGATAAAAAAATATTTATACTGAACACAGCCGGATTTTACAACCATTTATTTGCCTTTGCGCAAACCATGCAGGACGAAGGCTTTTTATATGATAAAATTGAAGACAAACTGGTTATATTAAACCAGGCAGATGAAATTTTACAATACCTTTAAAATCAGAACCTGTTCCTTTTTCCCTGAAATAAAGGTACTTGTATGCCAGCCTTAAAGATTGGCGTAATAACTGCTTTCCCACTTTCAGAAATACCTACATACGGTGAATTTTTATTGCCCGAAACGTCTGCCATAACGGATATGTAGTAATAAAAATCTCCTATGGTCTGCCTTCCGCTGGCATAGCCAACACCAAGCAAAAGACTGGTAGCAGAATATTTTTCATTTAGTGTTGGAGTATTGGGAGCAATGCGCTTATCTGTAGTAAAATTTTGTTCTGCCTGTATATTTACAAACAAAAATTTCAATGGATACACTCTTGCAAAAATACCAGGCCCTAAAACAGTTTGTCGTGATTTTTCATCACTCACTACATAACCATTGCCAACAAGATAAACGTAACGGTAAGATGCGTAGTTAACATTAAAAACGACACCGGCATCAAGCCATTTGGTAATGCTGTAACCCAGAACGGGGCTTGCACCTAAAAGCGTGGTATAGCTACCTACTGAAACGATAGCGCCGCCGCCTGTAAAAAGGTTTTCTTTTTTAAATCCTCCTTTTTTTTCATCACTTCCCTTTTCTTCATCCTGGGCCCGAACTACGTAAAAACTGCTTATTAAAGCAAAAACAATTACTACTTTTTTCATGTGTACTTTATTATTTTAAAAAATGAACAAGGTCAGATTTAGTCATCAGACTGTGTCAAATATTTTTCCGCTGTTTAAAATATTATTAGGATCAAAAACTTTTTTTATTCCGCTCATCAGCTGCAAACCGGCCTTATCAAAAACAATATTCATGTATGGTTTCTGTATCAGGCCAATACCATGCTCACCGCTGATGGTGCCTCCCAATGATTTTACCAGTTTAAACAAAGCCTGCAACGCCGGTATCACATCGGGATTATTTAAACTGTAAATACTGCCCGGCTTTTTTATACGTATGTGCAGGTTACCATCGCCGGCATGGCCATAACAAACCACATCAAAATCATACTCTTTTCCCAATGCCTTTACACCCCTGATTAAAGCAGGCAATTCTGCACGGGGCACAACGGTATCTTCTTCAATGGTGTAGCCATCTATCTTTACAGCCTCTGCTACACGGCGACGCAGTTTCCACAGCTCGGCTTTTTGTTGTGCATCGTCAGCAAAAAATGCATCACCACAATCATATTGCAAAAGCAATTCTGCAATTGCTTCCATTTCGCTCATTAATGTATCTATATGGTTGCCATCAACTTCAATTATTAAATGCGCCTCCATTTCATCGGTAACAGGCACTACTGCACTATCTACAAATTTGCTTACTATTTTTAAAGCATTTATTTCAACCAGTTCCATAGCGCTGGGCGTAAAGCCTGCACGAAAAATGGCACTCACTGCCTCTCCTGCTTTTTCCAGAGAATTAAAAGGAACCAACATCAGCAAATCATACTTTGGATGTGGCAACAGTTTTAAAACAATTTTTGTAACAATGGCCAAAGTTCCTTCACTGCCCACAATTAATTGTGTTAAATTATACCCGGTAGAATTTTTTAACACATTAGCACCGGTCCACATAATTTCGCCGGTAGGCAAAACAATTTGCAGGTTTAAAACATAATCTTTTACCACACCATATTTTACTGCTTTGGGGCCGCCACTGTTCTCGGCAATATTGCCGCCAATAAAACAACTGCCCCTGCTGCTGGGATCAGGCGGATAGAACAACCCTTTTTCCTTAACCGCATTTTGAAGTACTTCTGTAATAACACCCGGCTCGGTTGTTACCTGCAGGTTACGTTCATCAATTTCAATGATGGAATTCATTCTTTCCATTGAGAGTAAAACGCCGCCCAGGTGTGGCAATGCGCCACCGCTTAAGCCGGTACCGGCTCCACGGGGTGTAACCGGTATTTTATGCTCATTACAAATCACCATGATCTGGCTGATCTCCTCAGCAGTTCTGGGTTTTATTACTATATCAGGCAGAAAATGGAGGTTCTCCGTTTCGTCGTGTGCATAATTATTCAGGCTTTCTTCATCGGCAAATACATAAGTATCGCCTGCAATTTTTTTAAACAGATCAATTAGCCCTGTTGTACTCTCCTTTACTACGGCTGCAGTTTGCATGTAACATTATTTGTGTAAAAATCGTATAAAATAGTGAGTTGATAAAATCCGGCTCTTTTTAGAGAAGTCCTGTAAAATTGTTAAATTTTTTTAACGGATTGCAAATAAGAAAAGAGAAATCTACATTTGTTACGAATATATTCGTATTCATTTTTTAACCAACAAAAAAGTATAGCCATGAAACAATTTATTTTAAAACACAAAAAAGCCATCACCGGCACTTTAGCCATGCTGCTGATTGGTGGCATCACCATGTCTTTTCTCAACTCGCCTTTAGGTTACAATAAGTTTACCGGAGAGGATGATTTTGTTTACGAAGGTTGTTACACAGATACCTTACCGGAAAAAGAAGGTATAAAAATGAAAGATTTTGACAAGCTGCAGACCCAACTGGACAAGGTTTTGGGAGAGGTAGATGCTGAATTAAAAGGTATTGATTTTACAAAATTACAAAAGGAAGTAATGGAATCGGCATTAAAAGAAGTAGACATGGAGAAGGTGATGAAAAATGTTGAACTTAGTTTAAAGAATATTGACCTGGCTAAGATCATGGCAGATGTAAGCGCTTCACTAAAAAATGTTGATCTGAATTTTAAAAGTGCAGAAATTGAAAAAGCACTGGCCGAAGCCGGCAGAGAAATTGAAAAAGCAAAGTTGGAACTAAAAGAAGTTGATAAGGAAGCGATCAAAAAAGAAATGGACAAAGCAAAAAAAGAAATTGAAAAAAGTAAACTGGAAATTGAAAAAATTGACATGAACAAGATCATGGATGAAGCACGTGCTGGTATTGACAAAGCCAAAGATGAACTGAAACTTACCAAAGCAATGTTTACCGAAATGGAAAAGGACGGGCTGATCGATTCAAAAGCCGGGTTTACCATTGAATACAAAAACAAGGAGCTTTACATTGACGGTAAGAAACAGGATGAAAAAACAACAGGTAAGTACCGTAAATATTTTAAGGAAGATCATTTTAAGATGACGATAGAGAAGGAATAATACTTATGCCCTAAAGAACTGAAAAGCATCTGCCATTGGTGGATGCTTTTTGCATAATTAGAACTTAGGACAGAGTGAAGCCCTGTCTACATTTTCGGGATAGAAACCTTTCTTAATGATACTGAATTCGCTGGCACCGCGGTAGCCATTGTATTTGCTGAGGGCCGACAGGGTAACATCATAGCTGAAGGTGAATTGTATTTTAGCCACTTCTAAACCAACCATGGGTACAATGGCATCGCCCAGGCGATAATAAACACCTGCTATTAACTGCTGCTCGCCAAACTGCGACAGGTTATAATTTGCGTTAATACCGAAAACCAGGTCGGTAGCCCTTGCCTGTGTTGAGAAGTAAGCATTTGGATTAACAATAACCCGGTCGTTTAATTTTAATATGGCATTTACAAAACCGGTATGCCGCATGGGTATGCGGCCAAACACTGAATTATCGCCAAAGAAAGTTTCTTTAGGCCTGTTAACGTGCTGTATAGAATAACCTGCATTGATGTACACATTTTCATCGGGGAAATAAGCATAGTTCATACCTACATGCATATCCATATAACTGACATAGTTATTGGTAAATACAACACTGGTTGGTAATTTACTGTCGAAAAACTTTCCGTCAAACTGATCGGGAAATTTCAATTTGGATTCGTTAATATGTTTGTTAGCCCAGCCAATATTAAAACCGGCAGAAAGCAAACTACTGAGGCCAAGCATTTGGTGATATGCAACTGAGCCATAAACTTTTGTACTGGTTAAACTGCCTGTACCGGCTTTATCGTTCAATATCATGCCACCGAGGCCAAGCCATCCGTTCTCAAGCCTGTCTCTGAATACCTGTGCATCGCCAAAAGCGCTCACAGTTTTATATGGCACCGACATTACTGAACTCCACTGGTTACGGTAATTGGCACCAATACGATAATCAGCATCGGGTATAAAACCTGTATTGGCAGGATTGGTAACCAATGGCGAATTGAAGAATTGCGAAAAATGCAGATCCTGTGCCTGAAGAGAGGCTTCGAGCCGGAAACTGCAAACTATGAGGAATAATATTTTTATTTTTCTAAACATTGTTTTCTAAATCTCCTAAGTTGTAAGTCTGAATTGGTCACAAAAAAATTTCCGTTTTTTAATCTAGTTTTTTTATCGTAACAAACTGATATCCCCCGTTTTTCTCAGTTTCTGCCCATCTGTAAATTCTACATCCAATGTATAAGTATACACATCCATGGGCTGCAATGCTCCTTTGAATGTACCATCCCAGCCCTGGTTTCTATCTGCGGTTGCAAAAACAACCTGTCCCCATCGGTTAAATATTTTCCAGTTCAATGTACCAATACCAAAGCCTTTAACTTTTACAACTCCATTTTCGCCAAAGCGGCCCGGTGTAAATGCATTGGGCACATCCAGTAATGGCACAATAACAATAGGTACATCTTGTGTTATACTATCAACACAATTTGCAACATTATATGCATACAGTGTTGCCTGGTAAGTACCTGTTGCGTTATATTGGTGCGTGGGTGCAAAAGCGGTTGAACTTTCTCCATCTCCAAAATTCCATAAATACCTG
>JAOAUI010000134.1 GCA_030157685.1 Ferruginibacter sp.
TACCGGTATTTTGAACCGGCATACAACTGGAGCATCATGGAGTTTAAAGGCAAAAGGCTGGCTGTAACCATTTGTGAAGATATCTGGAACCTGGGTGATAATCCTTTGTACCGGGTTTGCCCCATGGATGAATTGATGAAGCAACAACCGGATGTGATGATCAACTTATCAGCTTCGCCATTTGATTATACACATGATGAAGACCGGAAAGCAACCATAAAATCAAACGTAACAAAATATAAGCTGCCTTTATTTTATTGCAATGCTGTTGGAAGCCAGACCGAAATTGTTTTTGACGGTGCTTCATTGATCTTTGATGCAGCGGCCAATCTTTGTGGAGAGTTACCACGTTTTGAAGAAGCCATTCAATCTTTTGTTTTAAATGATGATGGCACCATTGATGCGCCGGTTATTGAGCCTGCCAGCCGTATGCCGGATAAGGAACTGAACCCAGTTGCGCTGGAAGAAAACCTCAACATAGAAATGGTGTATGATGCCATTGTCTTAGGCATTAGAGATTATTTTACCAAGATGGGATTTACCAAAGCCATACTGGGAAGCAGCGGTGGTATTGACAGCGCTGTTACATTGGCTCTTGCCTGTGCTGCTTTGGGAAAAGATAATGTGAGAGCTATATTAATGCCTTCGCAATATTCCACATCACATTCTGTAAATGATGCAGAGCAGCTGAGTATGAACCTGGGAAATCCCTACGACATCATCCCGGTTGAAAATATTTACAATAGTTTTTTGAATGAACTGAAACCCGTTTTTAAAGACCTGCCTTTCAGCATTGCCGAAGAAAATATACAAAGCCGCACACGGGGAAATTTATTAATGGCCATCGCCAATAAGTTTGGATATATTTTATTGAATACTTCCAACAAGAGTGAACTGGCAACGGGCTATGGAACGCTCTATGGTGATATGGCCGGCGGTATTGGCGTTTTAGGCGATTGCTATAAGTTGCAGATCTATGCGCTTGCAAAATATATCAACAGTAGTGGGGAGATCATACCAACCAATATCATCACCAAACCACCCAGCGCTGAGTTAAGGCCCGGGCAAAAAGATTCTGACAGTTTACCGGAATATGAAATTTTGGATAAAATTTTATACCAGTATATAGAAAGACGACATGGCCCAAATGAAATTAAAGCACAAGGTTTTGATGCGGCCCTGGTTGATAGAATTTTAAAAATGGTAAACATCAATGAATACAAGCGTAATCAATTTTGCCCCATTATTCGTATTTCGCCAAAAGCCTTTGGTGTGGGCAGAAGGATGCCGATAGTTGGGAAGTATTTGAGCTAATTACACGAATTTTTGGAAATACATAAATAAATTCGTGTAATTCGTTTCTGTAATTCGTGTAATAAAATCCTTCTTATATTTTCTCCACCACCACAGCAGTTCCATAAGCCAACACTTCATTGATACCGGCCATCACTTCATTGGCATCGTAACGCATATTGATGATGGCATTGGCACCACGTTCATTGGCATGTTGCAGCATGAGCTGGTAAGCTTCTTCTCTTGTTTTTTCGCAAAGCTCTACATAGATGCTGATCTTGCCTCCAAACAAAGCCTGGAAACCACCGCCAATATTGCCCAGTAAACTGCGGCTTCTTACAGTAATACCTCTTACAAGGCCCAGGTGTTTGGTAATGCGGTATCCTTCCAATGTGTTGGATGTAGTTATAAGTTGTTGATCTATCATGATTTTTTTACTAAAGTTAGATTGATTTTAACAAAGTTTTGCCCCCTTCATCAAAACGGCCAAATTTTTGTTATGCATAGTTCGTATTTTGCAGCCTGCCCGAAAATGGGTATTTAATAAAACATAATCATCTCCATAGTTCCCCCTCATCCTGAGCGTAGCCGAAGGGCAGGGGGCGGAGGGGGTAAAACTAAACCTATGGTTCAAACATCTGAAGACATCCGTTTGCTGAACGAAAAAATTACCAACGCATCCGGATTTGTTACCCGTATTAATGATGAATTAAGTAAAGTAATTGTTGGTCAGCAAACGATGATAGAACGTTTGTTGATTGGCCTGTTAAGCAATGGCCATGTGCTGCTGGAAGGTGTGCCGGGCCTGGCAAAAACGCTTGCCATCAAATCGCTGGCACAAGCGGTACATGCCGATTTCAGCCGTATACAATTTACACCCGATCTGTTGCCCGCCGATGTGGTTGGTACAATGATTTACAACCAGGCAAAAAATGAATTTGTGGTTCGCAGAGGCCCCATCTTCTCCAATTTTATTTTGGCAGATGAGATAAACAGGGCTCCGGCAAAAGTGCAGAGCGCCTTGCTGGAAGCCATGCAGGAAAGACAGGTAACGATTGGTGATACAACCTATAAACTACCCGAACCTTTTTTGGTGCTGGCTACTCAAAACCCGATTGAGCAGGAGGGAACTTATCCGTTACCCGAAGCACAGGTTGATCGTTTTATGTTGAAAGTGGTGGTAGATTATCCAAGCAAGAGCGAAGAGCAATTGATCATTCGCCAGAATACTTTGGGATTGAGTTTTCCGCCAATAAACCCGGTTGCATCCACGAGTGAAATTTTAACTGCTAAAGAATTGGTACGCCAGGTTTACCTGGATGAAAAAGTAGAGAACTATATTTTAGATATTGTTTTTGCAACACGTTATCCCGATAAATACAACCTGCCAAAACTAAAAGCACTGATTGGCTTTGGAGGATCGCCCAGGGCAAGTATCAATTTGGCACTGGCCGCAAAAGCTTATGCATTTTTAAACAACAGGGCATTTGTAATTCCGGAGGATGTGAGGAGCATAAGCAAGGATGTACTAAGGCATCGTATCGGTCTTACTTATGAAGCAGAAGCCGAAAATGTAAATGTTGAGCAAATCATAAATGAAATATTAAGAGGGGTAAATGTCCCTTAGAAAATTGAAAAGATACATGTTGTAGTTAGGCTGTTAAAGATCAGGGAACCGGACCTGAGTTTACAGTAGTACAAAAGCCCAATCAGTGCTCCTTCCCGAAATCGGGATGTAATCCCTGCCCGTAAGGTCAGGCGGGGATTTAGGGGCTCCTTTTTTGTTACTTTTTTGGAGAAGCAAAAAAGTAAAAAGACAAAATAGAATGATCTTAACAACAGAAGAAATATTACGCAAAGTTCGTGAGCTTGAAATTAAGAGCAAGAAGATCACCACGCATTTATTTACGGGTGAGTATCATTCTGCTTTTAAAGGAAAGGGTATGAGCTTTAGAGAAGTGCGTGAATATTATGCAGGCGATGATGTGCGGTTTATTGACTGGAATGTGAGTGCCCGGTTCAATCATCCTTTTACAAAAGTTTTTGAAGAAGAACGGGAATTAACGGTGATGCTGATGATTGACACCAGCGCCAGTAATTTATTTGGCACCGTAGCCAGGCAAAAGAAAGACCTGATTGTGGAAATGGGCGCTGTGCTTACTTTTAGCGCCATCAACAACAACGATAAGGTTGGCGTTATTTTCTTCAGCGATAAGATAGAAAAATATATTGCCCCTAAAAAAGGCAGGCAACATGCTTTATATATTGTGCGTGAACTGTTGACTGTTGAAGCAAAAAAGCAGGGTACCAACCTGGATGATGCCATCAAATTTTTCAGCCGCTCGGTAAAGCAGCGCAGCATTGCTTTTATTTTAAGCGATTTTCTGGCAACCGGTTATGACGATGGCCTGAAAGTAATTGGCAATAAGCATGATGTGATAGGCATACGTGTATATGATAAGATGGATATGCAACTGCCCGATGCAGGCCTGCTGCAACTGCAGGATGCAGAAACAAATAAAACCACCTGGATAGACAGCAGCGATGAACTGGTGCGCTATAATTACCAGCAGCATTTTATGGAGCAGAGCGAACTGAGTAAAAATTATTTCAGAAAAGCAGGAGCAGAGTTACTGCATGTACGTACCGATGATGACTATGTAAAAATTTTGCAGCAGTTTTTTATTAACAGAATGTAAGAATGCAGGTTGTTCGTTGACCGTTTGCGAAGAATGGAGACTGATTTTGTAAAAAGCCGCCCAACGAACAACGCCCAACGAACAACGACTTAACAGAGAGTATACATGACGAGCAAAAGGAACTATTGGAACGCACTACGAGCCGGATTAACTACCTGTCTTGTTCTTTGTATGCAATTTGCTTTTTGCCAAACCCTGCAAACCATTACCGATAAAAAAGATATCTTAATTGGCGAACAGATAAAACTTACCATAAAAGCACCGCTGCCACTTAATGCAGGCAGTTTAACCAAATGGCTTGTCATACCAGATTCAATACCACATTTTGAAATTGTAGAAACTGCTAAACCCGATACTGTAAATTTTAAAGACGATTCCAAAGCCATTCAGCAAACCATCATCATCACCAGTTTTGATTCTGGTAGCTGGACCTTTCCGGCTTTGCCTGTTGAGTTTGCCGGTGTTGGCGGGCAAGCAGCTCAAATTGTAAATACCGATTCATTTGTTGTGAATGTATCTTATGCCCCGGCAGACAGTACCAATCAACTGCGTGATATAAAACCCATCATAAAAGTTTCGGTCTTCGATTTTTTCTGGCTTTATATTGCCGCCGGCGTTTTGCTTTTGCTGCTTATCATTTTGCTGCTGTACCTGTATTTTAAAAAGAAAAAGAAAGATGCACCTGCAACCGCAGTTTCAAAACTGTCGCCTTTTGATGAAGCAATGGCAGAATTGAAAAACTTATCGCAATATAACCTGCAGGATGCTGCCGAAATAAAATTGTACCATATAAAACTGGCCGCTATTTTTAAAAATTACCTGGGCCGCAAACAGGGTAAAAACCTGTTCAGCAAAACAACCGGAGATCTTTTGATAAGTATGAAGGAAGTTAATTTGCCGCCCGATAATATTTCGGAACTGGCTACAGCACTACGCTGCACCGATGCGGTAAAATTTGCCAAGTATCTTCCACTATCAAACCAAAGCGAAGAAGCTTTGCAAAAAATAAAAGAGACAATTACTTTAACCGAACACAAAACCCAAAACACATAACACAAAACCAATCTTGCTTTTCGACTATTTTAAAAATATAACTTTTGGCCAACCCTGGTTCTTGCTTTTACTGATTGTAATACCGGTATTGATATGGTGGTATGCAACCAAAAACAGCAAGCGGCAGGGCACTATTATTGTTTCGGATGTTTCGGCAAAGGGTTTATCAACCTGGAAGACGGGTTTGCGGCATTTGCTTTTTATATGCAGGTTGCTGGCCATTGTTTTTACAATAGCTGCGCTGGCAAGACCTCAAACCATGTATGAAGAACAGAATGCCGAAGGCGAAGGCGTGGATATTGTGTTGTGTATTGACGTAAGTGGCAGCATGACGGCGCAGGATCTTACACCCAACCGCCTGGAAGCTGCAAAAAATGTGGCCATTGATTTTGTAAACAAAAGATTGACCGACCGTATTGCCATTGTAATTTTTTCGGGCGAAAGTTTTACGCAATGCCCGTTAACGACTGACCATAGTGTTTTAATATCGGCCATCGAAAATATACGCAACGGTTTGCTGGAAGATGGTACTGCCATTGGCTCGGGCCTGGG
>JAOAUI010000135.1 GCA_030157685.1 Ferruginibacter sp.
CCGCCCAAGAGAGAAATTACTTGCTAAGGGCGCCACAGCACTCAGCAATTCGGAGTTACTTGCTATTTTAATAAACAATGGCAGTAAAAATAAGAGTGCGGTAGAGCTGGCAAAGGAAATATTAAAACTGGGCCACGATAATTTAAATGAACTTGGAAAATTATCGCTGAATGATTTTAAGCAGGTAAAGGGTGTTGGTGAAGCCAAATCAATAATCATAACAGCTGCACTTGAATTGGGTAGAAGAAGGCATGCATCTGCAGCCCTGGAAAAAACCGTTGTAAGATCAAGCAGGGATATTGCCGCCTATTTACAGGCAACATTAAAAGACTACAGTTATGAAGTTTTTGCGGTGGTTTTTTTAAACCGGGCAAACAAAATAAATCATTTCGAAATTATAAGTAAAGGCGGCATAACCGGTACTGTAGCCGATCCCCGGGTTATTTTAAAAAAAGCATTGGAAGAAGATGCTACCGCCATTGTACTATGCCATAACCATCCATCTGGTAATTTAAAACCCAGCAGGGCCGATGAAGAACTTACCAAAAAAATTAAAGAAGCTGCTAACTATTTCGACATAAAAATAATTGATCACATTATTGTTAGCGAAGATGGTTTTTACAGCTTTGCTGATGATGGATTACTTTAAAAGTCGGGAGTCATTAGTCTGAAGTCGGGAGTGGCGGGAGTATTAAGTGAAGAGGTAGGATTCAGGAAATAGGAATGTTTAATAAAATAAAAAATGATATGGGATACTATAAGGATTTGTTGGCTTTTAAAAAGGGATATGAATTGGCGATGGAAATTTTTATCGTCTCCAGGAAATTCCCTTCTGAAGAAAAATATTCTTTAACTGATCAGATAAGAAGATCATCAAGATCTGTTTGTACAAATTTAGTAGAAGCATATAGAAGGAAACGTTATATAGACTACTTCATCAGTAAATTGAATGATTGTGAAACAGAGAATGCAGAAACACAGGTATGGCTTGATTTCTCTTATGATTGCAAATACATAACAGCAGAAGAATACAATCTCCTCACAACAAAAAACGATGAAGTAGGAAAATTAATTTGGTATATGATTAATAACCCAGATAAATTCCGTTGATCAATCCCCAGGTTCCAATCTCCCGACTCCCGACTCAATACTCTCTACTAAATTCTAAGCCTGCGCCGTTGGACCGCCAAAATTAAATGGTATTTCTACTGCTTCCATATCCTGTATGGTTCCATTGGCAGTTTCAAATTTTTTCACATTGTCAACCATGGCCTTCATAAAGCGTTTGGCATGAAAGGGTGTTAATATAATTCGGCTTTTTACTTTACTCTTGGGTGTACCGGGCATTACATTTACAAAATCAATTACAAACTCGGCATGGCTGTGTGTAATGATGGCAAGATTTGCATACGCTCCTTCAGACACCTCTTCAGAAATTTCTATATTAATTTGATTTGGCTGTTCGGGCAAATTACTCATGTTGTATTTTTTTACAAAGATAAAAACAAAGAGCCCCAAATTGGGGCTCTTTGTTTTTATCTTTTTTAATTGGTATTAGTGTTTTTTAATTATCTCTTCTGTTACCCTCCAGCCGGTACCACCTAAATAGCCATAACGCAAATAAAAGGTTTTAGTAGCCGGGTTATAGGTGTTATTACACAGTGCAGATTTACCCCATGGAGCAGGTGCAGGTGTATAAGTAGGAACTCCGGTAGTTGGCAACCCGGCATTCCACTGATAAACAGGGTCTATGCTACCCGGATATACAGAAATAGTAACATTTTGTATAGTTGTTGCAAACGGGTCAGGTACAGTGAATATTGCATAGTAACCAGCAGTTCCTAAATCTCCTAATTCAGAATAAAGAGCTTTATCTGAAACAGGAGTTAAAAAGCCTGAGGTGCCTGCAGCAGGATCAGGCCTGATAAATGCCCGAGGAGATGCAGGGTGATAAAAATAACCATCTACATCATAATCGCCGGCTAAAGGATTACCGATGATATGAAGATAGATTGTACCGGTTCCGGGTGCTTTGGTTACATCACCGGGTGCACCAGCAATAGCAGTAATACTTAATGGAAGCATATAGCTTATTGCCAAATCAAACTGGTCGGGCTTAAAATTAATGACAAATGGTTCCGACATTGTATTACCTTTCTTAATTACCACTTTATCGGTAGGTAATGAGTAAATAGTATTAGGTGCCATTGTATATACAACTCCTCCGGCAGGTACAGATGCATTATATGCAGTTAAAGCTGCCGCATCCTTAGCTATGGTTAAAGTAACATCAGCATCAAAAACACCTGCACCGGTATAAAGTACACGAACCTCATACGATACATTTGAAAGTGATGGTGGAAAAGCTAAACTGCTGGTACTAAATCCCTCCGGCCCTCCATTGATAAAACCAATCATCTTGGGTCCGTTATCTCCTAATGGAGCGAACTCTTTTACTTTTTTGCAAGAAGATATTCCAACAAATAGTGCCACTGTAAAAAACAGTAGAAAGCTCTTATTTAATTTAAAATATTTCATAATAATTTTTTTATTGTTTATGTAAAGTAGTTATTTAAACTGTTTATTGATCCCACCACATTTTAGCATCCTGCGAATTAGTTGCTCCTGGTATTTTAGCAACCGCAGCTTCAACTGCAGCTTTGTTTGTTGTAAAATCTGTAGGTCCATATTTATACCTGCGTGGTATTTGAGTACCTACAGGTTGAGCATTAATGGTTGGTCTCAGATCCGGAATTCCGGTTCTTCTCCAATTACTCCAGCCCTGTATTCCATCAGGATAAAAGGCAATCCACTGTTGTAAAGCTATCCTTTTAAATTTATCACCTGTTGTAGCATTAGTACCTGGAACAGTGGTTCCACCAATAGCTGCTACCCCATTGCCTAAATCATAGTCTGCAACTCCGCCTGCAAGGTAACTTGCCGGCACAGTTTGTCCCCACTGGGCAAAAGAAGTGGTAACACCTGCCTCATACAGCGTTTTAGCTGCACTTGTACCACCTGCAACCCAACCTCTTTCACATGCTTCGGCATGAGCCAGTAATATAGATGCTGCATTGATGATCACCATAGTTCCATTCGCAGCTGCAAAAGCACCATTACCCATCCTGGCATAAGTACCTCCGATAGGAGCTGCACCAGCTAAGCCATAAGGTGCACCATTTACAGCATTTCCCATAGATGCCCTTCGGGTATCACCCATCCCATTCAAAGCATCCGTAAATGTAAGTGCTACTGCTCTATCAACGCTGATATTTTGTCCATAAATAGGATTTAGAAACGCACCACCAGGATATGTTAATGAAAAATTATCGGCATTTGTGGATATATAGCCATAGCCATTATCCAGTGACTTTTGAAATTCTGTTGCAGCCAATCCACCTGCAGCTGGATGACGCTTGCTCATTCTTAAAGCAATTAACATCCTAAGGCTGTTACCAAATTTACGCCATTTAGTCACATTGCCTCCATAAATAGCATCACCTTTTATTGCTGCTCCAGTTGGGTTTAATTGCGTAAGTGAATAAGATATTTCAGAAAGTAGTTTAGCATAGATATCTTTCTGCTCATCATATTTAGGCAGTGGATTATTGGCCCCGCCTAAAGCTTCTGAATAGGGTAAATCTCCCCACCTGTCAGTTAGCGTCCACATAACATAAGTCTTTAACAGCGTTGCAACACCAATCTGGGTTCCTACATCGCCGTATTTTGAAGCAAATGCGGGAGTCTGGCACCTGTTAAGTATAACCTGCAGATCCTGTAATACTCCGCTGTAATTTCCTGAGGACTCAATCTCAAGGCCAGCATACAATGATGTGCTGGGATAAGTAGCTTCTGCCACGTACTGGCAAAAAAGCCCGGGAGGTTGCGTTATAAGTTGCCCGGCTGTAGTAATTTCTGCGTTAGTCAGTAAGGCACTCAGGATAGGCTCCGGAACACCATTCGGGTCAAGGTTTGTATCCCCAAACTCGCTGATTTTTGCACAGCCACCATTTGTTAAAAGCAGCACACCAAGTGATAAAATGGTGGTAAGCTGTAATATATATCTTTTCATGAGAAAGTATTTTTAAATGTTAAAATCCTAATTTCAAGTTTACACCTAAACTTCTTGTACCTGGCAATTGACCATTTTCTCCACTTGCGTTAGTTAATTCAGACGGGTCAAATCCTTTTTGTTTTACATAAATTAACCATGGGTTACGGGAAACCACAGAGAAAACTGCGCTTGTCAGGTATTTGCCAATACCTAATCTTTCTACCGGCAGCCTGTAACCAATACTTAACTCACGTAATTTAACAAAAGTAAGATCTCTGATAGCCATTTCAGCAATATTAAGACCATTAAGTCCATTCTTTTCATAAAAATACCTTGGCTCTACATAAACATCAACAACCTTACCAGTTGCATCAACTCCAACAGAATGTATTCCACCACCATTTGAAATAGCTTCCCTTACCGGAACGCCCTTATCATTTAAGCCGGCTGAATTTTTAAAGTTTCCGGTTGCATTTCCATAATAATCAGACAAAGAGAAATATTTACCTCCAACTGAGTAATCCACATTAATATTAATGGTGAAATTTTTAAACAGAGTCATTCCGCTTTGTACCCCTCCGGTATAGTCTGGAAGTGAGCTGCCAAAATCCACATTCGATTCTGGTGTATAAAGACCATCCGCGGTTAAAATTGGTACTCCGGCTGCATTTCTTTTGATACCAATACCTCTTAACTGGCCCCAACGTTTGCCAACAGCACCAACCATATCTATATTTCCGTTACCACTAAGCTGTTGCCTTTGTGACAGAATACCCAGTTCTGCATTAATAGAGATTACGTCATTTTTAAGCAGTTTACCCCATGTTGCATTTATGGTCCAGTCAAAGTTTTTGCTTTTAACCGGATTTAAGAACAACTGTAAATCAATACCTGTTTTTTTAACTTCTCCTGCATTGGTAGTTACAGTATTATAACCGGTATAAGGGCTAACAGTTGCAGCTAAAGGGAAGTCTTTATTTGTCCTGTCCCAATATGTTGCAGTAAGCCCAATCCTGTTTTTAAGAAACCTTAATTCAATACCCACTTCTTTCTCATCATTGGTAGCACCTTGCAATAAAGGGTCTATCAGGCTGTTTGGTTCACCCATTACAAAATTACCATTGAATTGGTTTGCGCCGATAGCATAAACCTGGTTATTTTGATAAATATCCAATGCATTTAATACAGTACCAACTGATCCCCTTATTTTACCATAACTAAGGAAAGTAGACCTGTTTTTATTGATAAAATCACTAAACACAAAAGATAAACCTGCAGATTTGGTATCTATATAAAATGGATCCCTTTCTGTAGATATATAATCTCTTCTGTACGTACCCTCAGCAAATAAATAATTTCTGAAACCAATAGTAACATTGGCAAATAATGACCTTCTTGCACTGTTGTCAATTCTTTGCGTTGTAACAGCAGCGTTTTTTGAATTAGTCAAAATAAACTGGTCAGGTACAACTAAACCTCCATCTGTACGGGATTGTAATTGTGTGGCTGTAGTTTTAAATATATCTGCTCCTGCAATAACACCAAGCTGGAAAGATTTGATCTTTTTATTATAAGTTGCTAAGAACTCGATATTCTGCCTGTCACTTTGAAATTGAGTAACACGATAACCGCCAAAAGTTCTTGCTCTTCCGTTCAGGGTTGGTTCAAAATTGTTAAACCCTGAGTTTGTACCGGCACTTAAATCAAGTGCATTATATTGACGTTCATCTGTTTTGGTTGTATGTTGTTGTTTTCTGTAAGTTAACTTAACCTTCAGGTCGTTATTAACTTTATACGTTAATCCTACATCACCAAAAAGCCTGTTTCTTTTATTAAGTACTGTATTAGTTTCCTGCCATGCATAATTACCATGCCAGTAAAAAGCTTTATAAAAACCTGCTCCATTGTCAGCGGTGCTGTAAGCCTCTGGATTATTATGATTCCAGGTAGCTATTTCTCCGTTTGGCCCCCTTAAGTCTTTCAACTCACGCATGATGTCCATTTCAAGATTACGGTGAAACCATTGGTTAAAATTACCCGATGAAGCGTTGGCATAAGCGTCATCATTCTCAGCGTTTGATACCTGGCTTATGTAATTAATATTAGCACTTACTGAGAATCTTGATCCAATATCAAAATTAGATGTCAGGTTTAATGTGTTTTTCTTAAGATAAGATGTAGGTATTAATCCTTTCTGATCAAGATTAGTATAAGATACCCTTATATTATATGCATCACCTGCTTTAGAAAAGTTAACATTATTTAGTTTGGTTACCCCTGTATTAAAGAAGTCACGTACATTAGTTGGTTGAGGTAGCCATTTTGCTGTTTTAAAAGCATATTCACTTCCGCTGTACCAGGCATACCAAGGAATGTATTCCTGTCCCTGTAAACGTGGTCCCCAGCTCACATCCTCTGTATAATCTGGATAGAATTTACCATCCAGGGCTTTCCAGCCAATTGGATCTCCGGCTTTATAATGATAAACACTAAAGTTAGCATTGGTACCACCACCATAAGAATCCTGAAAGTCTGGCAGAATATAAACATTATCAAACTGTACTCCGGTATTGATCTCAAGTCCAATACCTCTTTGAGATTTTTTTCCTTTTTTAGAAGTAATAACAATTGCTCCGTTTGCGGCATCAGGCCCAAACAAGGCAGCTGCTGCAGGCCCCTGCAGAACAGTTACATCTTCTATATCATCGGGGTTAATATCCTGTGAACTTGGCATTAAAGTACCATCTACAACATAGAGGGCACCTCCACCAATTCCAATTCCATTTTCACCTCTTAAACGAACGATTGTTTCAACACCTAATTTAGCTGCTGACTGGCTACGAACCTGAAGTCCGGCAACCTTACCGGCCAAAGCATTATTAACATTGGTCTGGCGAATAGTGTTTAAAGCATCACCGGAAACATTTTGAGTATTAGATGCTGTTGACCTTGCAGTACGTTTAGTACCAAAAGCACTGGTTACCACAACTTCTTTTAACTCAGAAGTAGTTCCTTTTTCCATAACAGTATTTAAAACACTTTGAGTACCTACCGGCACTTCAACTGTTTTAAAACTTGCTCCGGAAATTTCCAAAATTGCATTTGGATTTACTCTGATTGCGTAAGCACCATTAGCATCGGCAGAAACGCCGGTGTTAGTGCCTTTAACTTTTACAGACGCAAAAGAAACTGGGTTACCGTTTAAATCAGTAACTTTTCCGGTCACCACCCGGCTTTGCGCAAATGCCAACACCCCACAGAGCATCAACATTGTAAACAGTGATAAAAATCTTCTCATGTGCATTTAATTAAGTTTAATGATGTGTAAAAATAAGGATAATTTCTTAACGTCAAAATAATGTTAAATTAATTTTCCTGAGTCTTATATCCTTAGTTAGGACAATAACTGGTTTTAAATAGCTGCTTTAACCCGAAAATTTGTTAAAATTTATATTGAACCTGCAGTTTTATCTCGCTTTTTGTGGCCCCCTTTATTTCATCTAATCCACTGCCAATAAGGGTTTTATCCTTATAAAGGGTTTGCGCCCATTTTAGCCAGAGGGCAATTTTTTTGTTAACGTCATAGTTAACATTAATATAATATCTTAGCCCCTTATCATAAAATACGGGTATAGAAAAACTGTATAAAACATCATTTTCATAGGCATAAAGCCGGCTATTGTAACCATTCGTTTCAAAATATTGCAGCCGGATACCTCCCGAAAAGGTTTTTAACATCGGTTTATATAGAAAATCAACATATGTCAGAAATCCTTGCTCTGCAGCAGGGCCCTTTTTATCAAACCAAACTATTTCGGTTCTGTTTCTGATTGTAATAGCAGGATTTATCTTATAGCTGATCTGGGTACGCCAGTTTTTTTTGGGTTGCTGAACAACGGGTGATGTAGTCAGTTGGCCCGCATTTACATTGATGGCCTTAGATTCTGCATGATACCGGGTATAAATCTCCAGCTGTTTATTGGGCTTATAATTCAACTGTATCAGATAATCAGAACCGGTGGATGGTGCATCAACCCGGTACCGCAGCCAGGGAAATTTATAAAAATCTGCATAGGCATCAATGCGCCAGGCATTATTTGGCCTGATGGAGATGCCGGCATAAAATCCTTTTTCATTAGTTGGATAAGTATTTTCTGTAAAAGCGTATGTATACAGCGATTGATAGGATTTTGAAATATTGCGGTACAACAAACTCAAATCAATTTTTGTAGATGCACTGATGAGTATACCATTGATAAAAGCTTTATCAAAATTTGAAGTAAATGCAGCCTCGCCAAACAGGTGCAGGTTCTTAAAAGTATAACTGTAATCAAAACTGTAATTGCCAAAACTGCTGCCGTTTAATGCATACAGGTTGTAAGGTTCAGAAGATTTTATCAGAGGCAGTTTAAACTTATATTGGATGCCATTAATACCCACATGCAATCGCCTGTACTGATACGAAAAATTTCCACCAAAAGCCAGTTGCCGCTGAACAGCTTTATCAGCTGTTTCGCTTTTGGTACGGTGATAACCGGATGTTTGCAGGGAAGAAATAAAATCATCCTGTGTTTGCGACGTATCTGATACCAGATTGGCATCAATATTTCTGTAAGAGCCAAACACGGTTAACTGCCAGTTCTTTTTTGCAAGCGTTATTCCAAACCCCCTGTGAAAATTAATTTCTCCGGCAGAATTATATGGCCGCAGCACTTCACCTTCTCTCTTTATATTAATTACATCCACACTTTTTTTAAAAGCCAGGCTTTGCCATTGCGTGAGCCCCTGGCCCAGGTTTACAGTAAAATCACCGATAGCCAAAGATTTTATAATGCCGGTTTTACGCACAAAAATATGAGCCGAATAAAAATCAAATCCCTGTTTTTGTTTTCCTTTAAAAAACTGTTCGCCTGCATCTTTTTCTGCAACAATGCCATACTGAAAAAGATTCCTGTACGTGTACTTATACCTGAACAAAAGCTTTTGAGGAGAGCCCGGATAAAAATTGGTTGCGGCTGATGAATCCAGCAAATAACCTTTTGATCTTTCCGGTACCTGTGATGCCCTGAAGAGTATACTGTGTTCACCATTTTTCAACCTCTGTTTTAGAGCATCAACTGCCGAAACCTGTATACTCACGTTGATGTATGGCCTTAGTTTTTGAATGGTGGCTATATCCCAGCCGGGCACAGCCTGTAATTCATACAGGTCAACCATTTTACCAACCAGGCTACGGTATAAAATAAAGTTTTGAACCTGCATAGGCGTAAGCATCCGCAACTGGTTTAGCTCAGCTGCATCGGCATAATTAAGCTCGATTGGATTTTTAATAAACTGAACCATTTCCTGCAGGTAAGAATCATCCTCTGTTTCAATATCCTCATTATTTTCGGTAACGTTTTCCAGTTGTTGTTCTGTATTGGTTGTAATAGGTTCGGCCACCTGTGCAGAAATATCTGCAGTAACCAAAAACAAAATCAACCAAACAAAAAATATTCTCATTCAGTCTTTGGTTTAAAATGCATGATCAGTAATATCCCCGGAGAGAATCCGAGTTGCGGATGATAGCTGGAAGAAATATCAAGCCGTAAATTTTTCCAGCCAACACCTGCACCCGCATAAGCACTACCCGACTCACTTATAAACCCTGCTTTTGCAAAAAATTGTTTTGCAAACTGGTATTGCAATCCTGCAATAACATTCACTGCTTTATCTTCTTCCTTAATAATTTCGCTGCTGATAAAAAACCTTTCCGAAGCATCATAACCCAACCCTATTTTATAAGCAGCAGCAAGCTTCTCATCACTGCCTTTTCCAAGTTTGCCGCCAACAGGATTATAGGCATGTATCCCTGCATTCAATTTATCGGTTAAATGAAACAGGGCACCAATCTCAAAATTGATGGCCGATGCTTTTCCATAAGCTGGTATACTGTATCCGTAATAATTAAATTGTACACCCACGTCAATCAGTTTTCCCAGTTTGCGTGCATAGGCAAGTCCTATTTTATTTTCCCTGAAATTTTTAAAGCCGGCATAATTTATCTGAATACCAAAATTGCCCAGGCGGGTTGGTACAGCGGCCCCCAGTGTATAAACACTTGTTTCTTTCAGCATAAATCTTCTTTCGCCAAAAATACCAATGCGTGTATGTTTTGTAGTGGCAAGTGCAGCCTGGTTACCGGTGAATGAAAGTGCATCATTTTGCTGTATGCTGTAAGCCGATAAACTGATATACGGCTGTGCCAGGGAATAGCGTAGAGACTGCGCAGAAAGCTGGTTTAAACTGATAATAAATAGTGCAGATAATAATATTTTAGTTTTCATATTATTACGGTTTGGCAATTAGAAAGAACCAAGTTAATAAGCATAAATTAAAAATGCAAATTTTTGATAATGTTAATGATGTTACAGGGAAGTTATAGGGAAGTTATAGGGAAGTTATAGGGAACTTATAGGGAAGTGTATTCCTGTTAACTTCATAGCGGCTACCTTTAGCATCCTTTGTTTCACTATTCCGCATCTCAAAACAAATACTTGTTTACTTTTGCTCCATGCAAATTTTAGATGGAAAGATTGTTTCTCAATCTGTAAAAGAAAAAATAAAAGAAAAAACCATTCTTTTTAAAAGCAATGGTAACAAAACGCCGCACCTGGCAGCCATACTGGTTGGCACCAACGGGGCCAGTGAAACCTATGTGGCCAGCAAAGTAAAAAACTGTGAAGAGGTTGGGTTTAAAAGCAGCCTCATCCGCTTTGATGAAAATATTGAGGAAGCTGCATTGATTGAGGCTATTGAAAAACTCAACCGCGATGAAGATGTAGATGGCATTTTGGTTCAGCTGCCATTACCAAAACAGATTAATGAAGAAAAGATAATAAACCTGATCAATCCCGATAAAGATGTAGATGGTTTTCATCCCATGAGCATTGGAAAAATGGTACAGGGGTTACCAACATTTATACCGGCAACTCCCTACGGTATCATACTAATGCTTGAACATTATAAGATTGAAACTTCAGGAAAGCATGCCGTGGTAATTGGCCGCAGCAATATTGTTGGGCGGCCCATCAGTATACTATTAAGCCGGAATGCTTACCCGGGAAACTGCACAGTAACGGTCTGTCATAGCCGTACAAAAAACTTAAAAGAAATTTGTTTACAGGCAGATATTATTGTTGCCGCTTTGGGCATACCGGAATTTTTAAAAGCAGATATGGTAAAAGAAAATGCAGTGGTGGTAGATGTGGGTATTACCCGTGTGGTAGATGCAACCAAAAAATCGGGCTTTGCCATAAAAGGCGATGTTGATTTTGCAAGCGTAGCTCCAAAGTGCAGTTACATAACACCAGTGCCCGGTGGTGTTGGACTGATGACCATTGCGGCTTTGCTGATGAATACTTTTACCGCTGCCGAATTAAAAATAAAACATTGACAACCATCAACCATCAACCTTTAACTGATAACCTTCTTCCTGTAATGGAGCACTTTTATACCATACAGGGCGAAGGCTATCACCAGGGCAGAGCCGCTTACTTTATACGCCTGGGCGGATGTGATGTAGGCTGTGTTTGGTGTGATGTGAAAGACAGTTGGGATATGGAATCTCATCAAAAAATGTCTGTTAGCGAATTAGTAAACGCAGTGCTTGATAACTCCTCCCCCTTCGGGGGAGGTCGGGTGGGGGCTCTTGTAGTAATTACAGGTGGAGAACCATTGATGCATAATTTAGATGAACTTACTGCGGCAATACAATCGAAAGGTTTTGAAACCAATATTGAAACATCGGGAGCCCACACTTTAAGCGGCAGCTGGAACTGGATCTGCCTTTCACCCAAAAAATTTAAAGCGCCCTTACCGTCAATAGTGCCACTTGCAAACGAATTGAAGATTGTTGTATTCAATAAATCTGATTTTGAATGGGCAGAACAATATGCAGCATTGGTTTCGCCCGGCTGCAAATTATACCTGCAACCGGAATGGGATAAAGCATCCGCTGTAACACCCATGATCATTGAATACATTTTGCAGAATCCAAAATGGGAATTATCACTGCAGATACATAAGTACATTAATGTTCCCTAAAAGGAAATGTTATAATTCTGTACAAAGAATAAATTACACTTTCATTCGTTCTACCTTTATAGAACGAATTCATGCAAATGCCACATACAAATTATCTTATCCGTAAAGCAATCCTCTTCTTTTTACTTTTTACTTTTTCCTTTTTACTTACCAACGCACAATGGTACGACCCTGAAAAAGTAAACAAAAAAGCAGGTGAAATTTACGGACAGGCAATTGAAGAAGCTCAAAACAGGGATTATACCACCTCCATTAAGCACCTGAATGAAGCATTGGCCATTGACCCGAAATTTGTAGATGCTTTTTTAACCAGGTCAAATGTGTTTGCCGAAATAAAAGATTATGCAGCTTCTGTTGCAGATTTTGAAACAGCCATGCGCATGGATTCTGTCTATTCCAAAGTTTATTTATTGCCTTATTCTATTTCATTGGCGGGTGCCGGTAAATTTCAGCAGTCATTAAATGCAGTGAATGAATTTTTAGCAACCCCATCTTTAAATCAGCAAAGTATAAAGGCAGGCAACTATCGAAAATCGGTTTATGCATTTGCCCTTGATTATGAAAAAAAACATCCGGCAAAAGGTTATGTTTTTGCTCCGGTAAACCTGGGCGGCAATATCAATACCAAAGACCTGGAATACTTTCCTTCGCTAACCATTGATGGCACCAAAATGATCTTCAACCGGCGCATTGCGGGTGATGAAGATTTTTATGAAAGTAATTTTATTGATGGCAAATGGGTTAAAGCAGAACCGCTTGGCGGCAAAGTAAATACCAATCTGAATGAGGGGGCTCAAAACATTTCGCAGGATGGCCAGCTGTTGATTTTTACCGGTTGCAATTATCCCGAAGGCGAGGGCAGTTGCGATCTGTACTTTTCTGTAAAAACAAATAACGGTTGGAGTGAGCCGCAAAATTTAGGGCCGGTGGTAAATACAGATCTCTGGGAATCCTCACCATCTTTATCTCCCGATAAACGTGACCTGTATTTTGCAAGCAGGCGCCCTGGTGGCTTTGGCGGCAGCGATATCTGGGTTACACACCGCTTACCATCAGGTAAATGGAGCCGTCCCGAAAATGTAGGCGAAGCAGTGAACACCAGCGGAGATGAAGGCTGCCCATTTATGCATGCCGATAATGAAACACTTTATTTCACCAGCAATGGCCATCCCGGTTACGGAAAGACAGACCTTTTCTTCAGTAAAAAAGTGAACGACAGCAGTTGGGTGGTTGCAGAAAATCTAGGCTATCCCATCAATACCATTGATGACGAAGGTTCGCTGATAGTTGCTGCCGATGGCAAAACTGCCTATTATGCCAGTGATGGGGCCGACAGTAAAGGTGGCCTCGATATTTATTCTTTTCAATTAAGGGAAGATGTAAGGCCATTAAGAACTTTGTGGGTAAAGGGAAAAGTATTTGATAAAAAAACAAATGCAGGTTTACCTTCTGCAGTTGAATTAACGGATATAAAAACCGGTAGCCTCATCAGCAAAATACAAACTGATGAAGATGGAAATTACCTCGTTACTTTACCAGTAGGAAAAGATTATGCCTTCAATGTAAACCGCAAGGGGTATTTATTTTATTCGGATAATTTTTCATTGCAAAAAAACAATACTGATTCTGCATTCGTTGTAAATATCCCTTTACAACCCATAGAAAAAGGTGCCACCATTGTTTTAAAAAATATCTTTTTCGAAACAGGCAAATTTGAATTGAAGAACGAATCAAAATCAGAGCTTGATAAATTAGTTAAATTATTAAATGACAACTCGGATTTAAAAATTCAGCTCGGCGGGCATACCGATAATGTGGGCCAGGAAAAAGATAACCTCCTGCTTTCCACCAACCGGGCAAAAGCTGTGGTAGGATATCTGTTAAGCAAATCCATTAATGCCCAACGCCTTACTTACAAAGGGTTTGGCTCATCTAAGCCGGTTGCAGATAATACCACAGAACCGGGCAAAGCATTAAACCGCAGAACTGAACTTTCCATTACCGGTAATTAAATTTTTTCTTTATTATTGTTGTGCATTTCAATCTTGAGGCCCTATGCACAATGACCTGCTATACCAGATTGCCCTAACCCTTGTTCCCAACATTGGCGATGTACATGCCAAGGCATTGGTAAACATATATGGCGATGCCCAATCCATTTTTAAAGCAAAGAAAAAAGAGTTGGATTGCATTGAAGGCATTGGAACCGTACGGGCAAGATCCATCAAAGACTTTACCGATTTCAGCAGCTCCGAAGAAGAAATAAAATTCATTGAAAAATATAAAATAACACCACTTTTTATCAACGATGAAAATTATCCAAAACGATTATTAAATTGTTACGACAGCCCTGCCCTGCTTTACTACCGTGGCAATGCTGATCTGAATACTTCCAGGATAATTTCAGTTGTTGGCACCCGCAATAATTCTGACTACGGCAAAAACGTTTGCGAAAAATTCATTGAAGAGCTGCAGGCAGAAAATGTTTTAGTGGTAAGCGGCCTGGCATTTGGCATTGATACCATTGCACACAAAGCCGCATTAAAACATAACCTGCAAACCGTTGCTGTGCTTGCACATGGGCTCGACAGGATTTATCCGCCACAAAATAAAAGCCTTGCAAAAAACATGACAGAGCAGGGTGGCTTGTTGACTGAATTCATCAGCAATACCAACCCCGATAAACAAAACTTTCCAAAACGAAACCGCATTGTGGCCGGCATGTGCGATGCTGTTGTTGTTATTGAAAGCAGCAAAAAAGGAGGCTCACTTATTACAGCTGAACTGGGTAATGGATACAATAAAGATGTGTTTGCCATTCCCGGACGCATCAATGATTCAAAAAGCGAAGGCTGTAATTATCTTATTAAAAACAACAAAGCTGCGTTGATAAATTCTGCCAATGATTTTTTAGAAATGATGAACTGGAAACCAGCGCCCAAACCATCAGCAAAAAAACAACGGGAACTATTTATTGAATTAACTCCTGATGAAAGGATTGTAGTGGATATTTTACAACAACAGGAAAGCATTCAGATAGATGAACTTTATTTTAAAAGCGGGCTCAGCAGCAGTGCAGTGGCAACTGCTTTGCTGATGCTTGAAATGCAAAATGTAATTATTGCCCTGCCGGGAAAACTGTATAAACTGGCCTGAACCAACTTTCAACTTTGCACTTTCAACTTTGCACTTTATCTTTGCCTATGGCAACAATAAATAACTCCGCAGCTAAAAGCAAATCCAGCAAATTTTACGAAGGCTTAACGTTCGATGACGTTTTACTCGTTCCAGCCTATTCACAGATTTTACCACGTGAGGTAAACATCAGTACGCAACTTACAAAAACCATCACACTGCAGGTTCCATTACTCAGTGCTGCTATGGATACTGTTACAGAAGCGTCGCTGGCCATTGCCCTGGCACGTGAAGGCGGCCTGGGTATTTTGCATAAAAATATGAGTATAGAGCAGCAGGCCGACCAGGTACGTAAAGTAAAAAGAAGTGAGAACGGTTTGATACTTGACCCCGTTACCCTTAGCCCGGATGCTACTATTGGCGAGGCTTTGCGGCTGATGAGAGAAAATAAGATAGGTGGTATTCCCATCGTGGATGCAGCACATAAATTGGTAGGTATACTTACCAACCGCGATATGCGTTTTGAAACCAATTACAAGGGCAAAGTGAGCAGTATCATGACCAAAGACAAGCTTATCATTGCTCCCGAAGGCACCGACTTAAAAAAAGCAGAACAGATCTTCAAGAAAAATAAAATTGAAAAATTACCGGTGGTTAATAAAGCCGGGAAACTGATAGGCCTTATTACTTTCAGCGATATTCTAAAATTAAAATCGCACCCACATGCGGTGAAAGATTCATTCGGCAGGTTGCTGGTTGGTGCAGGCGTTGGTATAACCGGCGATATTATGCAGCGTGTGGAAGCACTGCACCAGGTTGGTGTTGATGTAATTTGTTTGGACAGTGCCCATGGCCATACCAAGGGTGTTATAGATGCACTAAAAAACATCAAAAAGAATTTTAAGGCCATACAGGTAATTGCCGGTAATGTAGGTACAGGTGCAGGAGCAAAAGCCCTGGCCGATGCAGGTGCCGATGCCGTGAAAGTGGGTATAGGACCTGGTTCTATTTGTACCACCAGGATTGTTGCAGGTACAGGTGTACCGCAAATTACAGCAGTGATGGAAGCTGCTGCAGCATTAAAAAATAAAAATGTGGGTATCATCAGCGATGGTGGAATAAGATATACAGGCGATATGGTAAAAGCATTGGCAGCCGGTGCCAGCTGCGTAATGATGGGTAATGTTTTTGCAGGAACCGAAGAAAGCCCCGGCGAAACCATTATTTACGAAGGCCGCAAATTCAAGCAGTACCGCGGCATGGGCTCACTGGGTGCTATGGCGCAAGGCAGCAGCGACCGTTACTTCCAGGATGTGGAAGACGATATTAAAAAGTTTGTACCCGAAGGTATTGAAGGCCGTGTGGCATTTAAAGGAAGTTTAAAAGAAGTAGTTCACCAATATACCGGCGGCTTACGGGCAGGCATGGGCTATTGCGGTGCAAAAAATATCAAGGAATTACAGAATGCAACTTTTGTAAAAATCACCAATGCCGGTATGAGAGAGAGTCATGCACATGATATTGCGATAACGAAGGAAGCGCCAAATTATAGCCGCTGACGATACCGTCATGCCGAGGAGGAACGACGAAGTCATCCGCCGAAGAAAGATAAAATGCAGATTTTTTTGTTACCGGCAGTTTTGCTTATTTCATCATTTGTGGCGTCGCACTCTTGTGCAGTATAACTCTATTGAACTTTTACCTTATCGTATTTTTCTCGGCGCCTTTGCGCCTCTGCGGTTAAACTAAATTATCTCCGTAAATTCGTTTCTAATCAATCGCAATGAAAAAATTTGTACGCAACATATTTCTCATTATTAATTTTTCATTATTAATTTTTCATTCAGTCAAAGCGCAGGATTCCTCCCACCTCCGCATCTCCCTCCTCACCTGTACACCCGGCGATGAATTGTATTCAACATTCGGGCACAGTGCTTTCAGAATAGTTGACAGCAGCAAAGCTTACAATGATAACTGGCGGGATGTAGTTTACAACTACGGTACATTCAATTTTGATGATGACGGATTTTATTTAAAGTTTGTACAGGGCAAATTGCTCTACTATGTTTCTGCCGAATATTTTACAGATTTTAAAGACCTCTACCAATCAACCAACCGGGGTATTACCGAACAGGTTTTGCTTTTAACTGCGGCAGAAAAAATTACCGTTCAACATTTTTTAAACAACAACTTAAAGGAGGAGAACAAGTTTTATAAATACGATTTCTTCTTTGATAACTGCACAACCCGGCTGCGTGATATTTTAAAAAAACAGCACGACTCCGCTTTTTGCCAAAAAGCGGTAATGCCTGTTGGCAGCAGGTTTCGCCAGGCTATACACCAGTATCTTGATAAAAACAACAAGGACTGGAGCAAGCTGGGTATTGATATTTTACTGGGGCAGCCCTGCGATGGAATAATGACAGCAGAGAACATGCAGTTTCTGCCCGACAACCTGATGAAGAGCTTAGACAGCAGCAATCATCCCATGGTTGTATCATCGCAAAATTTATATGCCATCACCAATGAAAATGCAAAAGGCTCTTTCTTTACACCCTTTGTAGTTTTTACGTTACTGGCAATATTTATTGTTTTAATTGGCTACTCAAAAAACAAATTTGCACAGGCATTCCTGAATGGATTTGACGGCTTATTCTTCTTCCTCAGCGGATTGTTGGGCATCATTTTAATTTTCATGTGGGTTGGTACCGATCACAGCATGACCAAAAATAATTTCAATCTTATATGGGCCTGGCCCACACATACCATTATGGCATTTTTTGTAAGCAGTCCGAAGGATGCTGTGCATAAAAAAGCATGGGTAAAAAAATATTTTAAGTTTACTGCTGTAGCTTTACTGGCTGTTTTAATAAGTTGGTTCTTTTTACCGCAGCAAATGAACAATGCACTAATACCAATTGTATTGTTGTTGATTTACCGGAGCATAAAAAAATCGCTGGTCACCAATTAACACGAATTATTTTGTGTTTCAATTCGTGCAATTAGTGTAATTCGCCTAATTAGTGTAATAATGGAACTAAAAACCTTCATATATCAGTCCTCTAAAATCTTTTACCGCACGGTTGGTGCTGGCAAACCTGTTGTTTTAATACATGGCTTTGCAGAGGATGGTGAGGTCTGGAAAAATCAAATCGAATTTCTAAAAGATCATTTCTGCCTCATCATTCCCGATCTGCCCGGAACGGGCAAATCAGAAATGATAAATGATATGAGCATAGAGGGAATGGCTGAAGTGATTAAAGCAATTCTTTTGAATGAAAAGACAGAGACATGCAGCATGGCTGGTCATAGTATGGGTGGATATATTACATTGGCATTTGCAGAAAAATATCCCGATATGTTATCCTCCATTGCATTGGTTCACTCCTCGGCCTTTGCAGATATTGAAGAAAAAAAAGCCAACCGTTTAAAATCAATTGAATTTGTAAAAAAGAATGGTGCTTACGAATTTTTAAAAGCGGTGATTGCAGATCTGTTTACCGAAACCTGGGCAGCAGATAATGCTGAAATTGTTGACCTCCAGATTGAAAAAAGTAAAAACTTTACTGATGCAGCCATCATTGCCTATTACCAGGCCATGATAAACAGGCCCGACAGGACCCATGTTTTAAAAAGCTTCCCAAAACCAATCCTGTTTATTATTGGTGAGCATGATAAAGCAGTACCTTTTGAACAAAGCATGCAGCAATGCTATCTCCCCGCTGTTTCTTTCATACATATTTTACGCAACAGCGCCCACATGGGTATGTTTGAGGAGGCTGATAAACTAAACAATGCGTTACTACAACTGAAATAAAGCCTTTTATAACAATACGTTGTAAAAGGCAGCGTTTTTCAGTATTTTTATGTCTTAAAGTTGCTTTAAACAACCGTATGAAGAAATTCCTGTTTGTAATGCTTTTTTCCTTTGTTGCTGCTGTTTCTTTTGCAAATCATACTAAAGGCGGGTGGATGTATTATGAATATGTTGGGCCTGGTACAATTGCCAACACATTAAAATACAGGATTACGCTGAAACTTTATACCATCTGTATTTTAAATTCAGGCCAGTTTAATCCTACAATCAACTTTTCAATTTTTGATGGTTTAACTAACCAAAACATAGCTGATGTACCTGTAACTTACAGTAGTGATCCGAATATACAGAACTGCAATACCCAGGAATGTCATCCCTGTATGAACCAAATACCAACTATCTGTTATAAGATCATCACTTACCAAACAACAATAGATTTACCAAAAACACCTGCAGGCTTCACCATTGCTTACCAAAGATGTTGCAGAATTACAGGTATCCAGAATATTCAGGCCCCGTCAAACAATGTTGGTGAAACCTGGACTGTAAAGATACCGGGAACTGCTACAGCTGGTGCTGAAACCAATTCAAGTGCCCAGTTTTCTCAAAACGATACTGCAATCATTTGTGAAGGCAATAGTTTTATTTTTGATTTTAGTGCAACCGACATTGATAACGATTCTCTTGTTTATAGTTTTACGGATGCTTTTACCGGGGCTAACAATGTTAATCCAGCTCCGGCAAGTACATCCCCTCCCCCTTTTGCCTCAGTTCCTTACTCAGGTGGCTTTTTCGGAACCCTGCCCCTGGGCGGCGCTGTAACAATTAATCCAAATACTGGTTTTGTTACGGGCATTGCTCCCTTATCAGGCATTTATGTAGTTACGGTAATTGTAAGTGAATATAGAAGAGGTACCAATATTAAAATTGCCGAAGTACGTAAATCACTTCATATTGAGGTTGCAGATTGTTCAACAACCAAAGCTGAACTGAAACCTGAATATACAGTCTGTGATGAGGTTACCGGGTTTACTGTTACTTTTACTAATGCAAACAATAACAATATCCAGACATTTGATTGGGATTTTGGAGATGGTAATACTTCAACACAACCAGCTCCAACTCACACTTATGCCGATACGGGTGTTTACCTTTTAAAACTTGCTGTTAACCGTGGTTTACCCTGCTCCGATTCTACCACGGCACCTGTAAAAGTATATCCAGGTTTCTTTCCTGACTTTACAATAAATGGACAATGCCAAAATGTTCCTGTTCAGTTTTTAGATAATACCACTGCCACTTATGGCACACCTAATAAGTGGAACTGGAATTTTGGTGATCCAACATCACCTAATAATACTTCAATCCTTCAAAACCCTACACACACATACAATAGAATTGGCAGTTATGATGTAACATTGATAGCATTTAGTGATAAAGGATGTAATGATACGATTGTTAAAACAATAGATATTTTAGATCAACCTCCTTTAACCGTTTTTCCAAAAGACACCTTGATATGTGTTATTGATACCCTGCAGTTAAATGCAACGGGCACCGGAACATTTACATGGAGCCCCAATTACATGATTGATAATATAAACAGCCCAAACCCATTGGTTAGCCCCGATGTAACCACCACATACTACATAAGTATGGCTGATGCTTTTGGCTGCACGGCAACCGATTCGGTAAAAGTAAATGTGAAAAATTTTGTTACGCAGTTTGGCGGGGCTGATACCAGCATTTGCCGAACGGATCCTGTGGTATTGCAACTCACCAGCGATGCCCTGCATTGGCTGTGGACAGAGACACCTTCAAATAACACACTCAACAACCCGAGGATAAAAAATCCAACGGCAACACCATTGGTAACCACCACTTACCATGTGGTGGGCAATATTGGTAAATGTATTGCCGAAGATGATATTGTAGTAACGCCCATACCTTACCCCGTAGCCAATGCAGGGCCCGATAATACCATTTGTTTTGGCAACTCGGCACAGTTGAGTGCATCGGGTGGCAGCATTTACAGCTGGAGCCCCGCTGCTTTTTTAACAGCCACCAATATTCCCAATCCGCAATCAATAAAACCAACAGATAATGTGCGGTACATTGTTACCGTTCGGGATGTGTTGGGATGCCCCAAACCGGCAAAGGATACCGTGTTTCTTTTTGTAGCAAAAATAAAAGCCAATGCCGGGCCAAGAGATACATCCGTTGTGCTTGACCAGCCACTGCAGCTGGGTGCAAGCGGCAGCATCAATTATTCCTGGACACCAACTACCTGGCTTAGTAATCCATTAATAAGCAACCCCATAGCCCTGCCCAGAAATGATATTGAATACATAGTAAGGGTGAGCAATAATGCAGGTTGTTTTGCTCTTGACAGTATAAGGGTGCATGTATTTAAAATTAAACCCGACCTGCTGGTACCCAATGCCTTTACGCCCAATGGCGATGGTAAGAATGATGTTTTTAAACCAATTGCTATTGGTATGAAATCTATTGATGTGTTTATGGTGTACAACCGCTGGGGACAAATGCTGTACTCCGGAAGTGGCAACGATGCTGCCTGGGATGGAACTTTTGCCGGCAGAAAACAGGAAACAGCTACTTATGTATGGTATGCCGAAGGGGTTGATTATTTAAACAACAAATTAAAAAGAAAGGGTTCTGTAGTATTGATAAGATGATAAAACCTGTTTTGTACTTCAATGAAAAGTCCGGGTATTTTATCCGGGCTTTTTTTATTTCAGCTGCATCGCCTATTTTGCATGTATGAACAAAATTATTTTAATAACAGGTGCAACATCGGGTATTGGAAAAGCCAGTGCTATAAAATTTGCTGCTGCAAAGTTTGATGTAATTATTACCGGCCGCAGAAATGAACGGCTGACTGAACTGAAACTTCAACTGGAAAAAGAATATGGCATAAACGTATTGCCATTATGTTTTGATGTGCAGAACAGGCAGGCTGTTACCGATGCTTTTGCAAACTTACCGGCCCAATGGCAGAAGATTGATGTGCTCTTTAACAATGCCGGATTGGCTTTAGGCAAGGATAGTTTTGAAGATGCTGATATGGATGACTGGGAAACTATGCTGAACAGCAATGTACACGGCCTGCTGTATGTAAGCAAGGCGGTTTTACCATTTATGATTGCACAGCAAAAAGGCCATATTGTAAATATGGGTTCGGTGGCCGGTAAAGAGGTTTATGAAAAAGGCAATGTGTATTGCGCCAGCAAATTTGCTGTAGATGCAATAACCAAAGCCATGCGTATTGACCTGTTGAAACATAATATTAAAGTTACCGGCATTCATCCCGGTGCGGTAGAAACTGAGTTTTCGCTGGTACGTTTTAAAGGGCAGGAAGAAACTGCAAAAGCTGCCTATACCGGCCTTACCCCGTTAACTGCCGAAGACATAGCCGATACGGTCTTTTACTGCGTAAATTTACCTGCACATGTGTGTATAAACGACCTGGTAATTACCTGTACACAGCAGGCAGGCACGTATTATTTCCATAAAAAACAGTAAAAACAACCGCAGAAAATTTTTATCTCATTATTGTTAATATTGGTACAATAATTGTCTTTATAACCCGTTATCAGTTAGTAAATAAGGTTCCGTGTAAGTATTAATGTTACCGGTATTCTTAAAGAAGCTGAATTTTTAGATTAATCCGTTATCCCTTTTGACCAATTAAGTTTATGAAAAACCATGTACGCTTTTTAATACTTCTTGGATTAATGCTCACAGGTTCAGCTCTATGTGCACAGGACGTTATCCGTCAGCAACCATGTATGTCTCCAACAATTTTACAGCAGGCCGATAGTATGAAACTTTTACTGGCAAAACAAGGTTTTATGGTGGTAAAAGAAGCCAGTATGCAAATGGTAAGTGAATATGAAATGCCGGTTATTGTTCCATTAAATGAAGGAAGCTGGTACCAGTTTGTTTTTATTGGTGATATAACATCGAGGTTATATGAAGTACGTATGTTTGACTGGAACGAAAAGCAGGTTGTTTACCAGAAAAAATACTGGGGCGATGTAGATGGTAATGTAATCAGCTATTCATATACGCCTCAATTTTCTGAATTTCATATGATAAAGCCTGTTCAGGTAAATAAAAAGAAAAAAGATATTTGTGGCTATGTAATGCTGCTTAAGAAAGTTAAATAAAACCAGTGCTTGGTTTTACAAAAGTCCTCCGATAAACCGGAGGATTTTTTTATTCCCCTTGCGGGGGAAAGTTTGCCACAGACCTGTCCCGATTATTTCGGGAGGCACGGAAACACAGAAAAATCTGCAGGGTTCATGTTTCTTTATGCAGGGTTCATGTTTCTTTGTGCAGGGTTCATGTTTCTTTATGCTGGGTTCACGTTTCTTTGTGCAGGGTTCACGTTTCTTTGTGCAGGGTTCATGTTTCTTTGTGCAGGGTTCACGTTTCTTTGTGCAGGGTTCATGTTTCTTTGTGCA
>JAOAUI010000136.1 GCA_030157685.1 Ferruginibacter sp.
GAATTTGTATTCCGCAAATTTCAGCACGATGATGGCAGCAAAACCTTTTTGGGCAAGACCGGCAATTTTGACGGAGATGATATCCTGAACATACTTTTGGAAAACACACAAACCGCCAATTACATCAGCAAAAAACTATACCGGTATTTTGTAAATGAAAATGTGAATGAGCAAAACCAGCAATGGCTTAGCAAGCGTTTTTACAGCAACAAATACGATATAGCCAAACTGCTGGAAGACATGTTTACCAGCGATTGGTTTTATGACGAAAAAAATATGGGCACCAAAATAAAATCACCGGTTGAGCTACTGGCTGGCATCAGAAGATTATTACCCATGCAACTGGAAAATGATCAATCGCAATTATTGTTTCAGCGGGCATTGGGCCAGGTTTTGTTTTATCCGCCTAACGTGGCTGGTTGGCCTGGGGGCAAAAACTGGATTGACAGCAGTTCCTTAATGTTGCGCCTGCGTATACCACAAATATTTTCGGCAAATGATGCGGTAGATATTATGCCAAAGACTGATGATGATGTGCAGATGGGGCAGATGATACAGGCTGCGGCAAAAAAATTAAAAGATGCTGTAAAAGGCGGAACCGCTAATATTGACTGGGCATCTGTAAATAAAATATTTGAAACAGTGCAGCGTGATAAATTGCTTAACAATATTGCCGACACAGTTCTGCAAACAAAAGGACAGGTAAGCAATGCTATATTAGATAAGTATGTTAATACAGCAAGCAGGGAAAACTATATTAAAAGTGCTGTCGTAAATCTGATGAGCACACCGGAATATCAGTTATGCTAATTAAAAATTAAGAATGCAAAATGAATAATTCCTTTGCTTTCAAAAACATTTTTAATTCTTAATTCATCATTCTTAATTTATTATTATGGTCATTAAAAGAAAAGAATTTTTACAGATCGGTTCATTAGCCACAGCCTCAATGATGCTACCTAAATTTTTAAAGGCATTTGAAAAGTCGATGATGGTACCACCGGGCAATAAAGTGGTGGTGGTTATCCAGTTCAGTGGCGGTAATGATGGATTGAATACCGTGATACCCGTGCGTAACGATATTTACTATCGTGAAAGGCCAAAACTGGGTATTGCAAAAAATGATGCCTTGTTGCTGACTGATGAAACCGGCCTCAATCCTGCATTGCAGGCTTTTAAAGGTTTGTATGATGATGGCAGCCTGGCAATCATGAACAGTGTAGGTTATCCCAATCCGGACAGGTCGCATTTTAGAAGTATGGATATCTGGCACAGTGCCAGCGAAAGCAATGAATATGTAAACACGGGCTGGCTTGGCCGCTACCTGGATGCACAGTGCAAAGGTTGCGATAAGCCAACACAGGCTATGGAACTGGATGATGTGCTTAGCCTGGCATTAAAAGGGGAAGAAAACAAAGGGCTTGCCTTTAAAGATCCCAAAAAATTATACAATACCAGCAACGGCAGATTTTTAAAAGATGTGAATGCCGATCATAAAACCGGCGAGGAAACCATTGATTATTTATACAAAACCATGAGTGCCACACTCAGCAGCGCCGATTATATTTATCAGCAAAGCAAAGTGCATCCAACATCGCAAACGTATCCAAATACAAATTTGGGAAAAGACTTAAAAACAATTGCTTCTTTGATTTTTTCAGACATCAATACCAAAGTGTACTATGTTTCGCTGGGTAGTTTTGATACCCATGTAAACCAGGATAACCAGCAGAAAAGATTGTTTACCGAGCTGAATGATGCGGTGCAGGCTTTTACCACCGACTTAAAAAGCAATGGCCGTTTTAATGATGTGCTGATGATGACATTTAGTGAATTTGGCCGCAGGGTTACACAAAATGCCAGCAACGGAACCGATCATGGTACAGCCAATAATATGTTTTTCATTAGCGGAGGTTTAAAAGAAAAAGGCGTATTAAATGGCATGCCTGATCTGTCTGATTTAAACGACGGCGATTTAAAACATAAGGTTGACTTTAAAAATGTGTATGCTACAGTTTTAAATAAATGGCTGGGGGCCGATGATAAGATGATCTTAGGCAATAAATATTCTCATTTGAATTTTATCTAGATGCTTGATACCAGATACTGGATACTAGATACTGGATGCTGAATACCAGCAGAGTCCGATCCTGTATCCAGCATCCAGTATCGTTCTAAGACACTCCTTTTTCTTTCATGATTCTGTTCAGCCATTTAAGCATGGCAAAAATGATGAAGGTGGCAATCATCAGCAATACAAAATTCACCCAATAAAAATTGGCTTTATTCTCATAGCCATCCCACATGGTGGCCAATATGCCCGATAATTTATTACCGATAGATGTAGCCAGGAACCAGCCTCCCATCATCAGCGATGTTAAACGAACAGGGCTTAATTTAGAAACCAGCGACAATCCCATCGGACTTAATAATAATTCGCCGATAGTAATAACACCGTAGGTTCCAAGCAGCCACCATACACTGGCCTTTTCGGCACCATTGCCCGAAACAGACACCGCAGCAACCATCACCAAAACAGATAAGGCAGAGATGAATAAACCAAAGGCAATCTTTGTTGCTGTAGACGGTTCTTTATTTTTTCTGCGCAAAAAAGCAAAGAAGGCAAGCACCAGCGGCGTTAATAAAATTACCCAACCGGGGTTAATAGACTGGCTGATGGGTGTAGACCATAAAGTAGCTTTGCCACCATCTGCAGGCAGTTTTTCGGGCTTTACATTTTTAAAATAAACGGGATAATCGTATGCTTTAATTACTTTACCGGCCGGGTCTTTCTGTAGCCTGAACATACCATCATACAAATTCACCGAATCTTTTTTATAGGTAATATCTTCGGCCTGCTTCAGGTTCCTGAAGATATCTCCGGTTGCACCATGCACCTGCCTGTCGGTAAAATTATCAGCCCAGATAGTTAGTGCAGTTCCGTTTTGTTTAAACACGGCCCAAAACATAACCACGGCTGCAAATATGGCCAACAGCGCTGCAATGGGCCTTTTCTCTGATGCTTCGGCCCTGAAATAAAGGGAAGCATAAAAATAAATGACTGGTATGCAGGCAAAGATGAAAGCATCTGTACTGTCCGATCCGAAAATATTTTTAGGTATGATCCAGCCAAGCACGCCTGCTGCAATTGCAGGAATAAATATTGTTATCACAATCCTTGAAAAAGGCATGTCTTCTTTATTCATAGGCTTACGTACATCGCCGCTGGTATAATGCCTGGTGCCCAGCATAAAAATGATAACACCCAGGAACATACCAATGCCAGCTGCAACAAATGCATACTTCCATCCCCAGATGATGATGATGGCTGCGCTGAAAAAATTGCAAATAAAAGCGCCCACATTAATGCCCATGTAAAAAATATTATAACCTTCGTCCTTTCTTTTTATAAACTCGGGCGTGTTGTATAAATTACCCAGCAGGGTAGAGATATTAGGTTTAAAAAAGCCATTACCAAAAATCACAAGTGCCATACTTATATATAATATGGGCAGGCTGTGTACCGCCATCAGGCAATAACCGGCACCCATCATAATGCCGCCGACAATTACAGACCTGCGGTAACCCCAGTACCGGTCAGCAATCAAACCGCCGATAAATGGTGTAAGAAAAACCAACGCAATAAAGGTTCCGTAAAGGTCCGAAGCTTCAGAGTTGGTCATGGCAAAACCATGCTCTACATTTTTCAGATACAGTAAAAAAATACCGATCATCAGGTAATAACCAAAGCGCTCCCACATTTCAGAGAAAAAGAGATAGGGTAGGGCTTTTGGATGTTTAGGAGTATTGCTCATGCTAATCGTTTTTTAGAATGGTAAGTTAAATAAAAAAAGGCGACTGTGAGATCGCCTTTTTCAAAAGTTATAAATGAAATTATCTTACGCCATGCATCATTTTTTTCAGAAAAGGTGTAAGTGAAAATAATAACAGCGAAGCAACACCACACAATACAACAAACACCATAAAAAATTCAAAAAGATTGTGAATAGTAAACCCTGCAAAAGTTGGATTTACGGCGCTGATTTTATTGGTAACAAGCAGTTGCAGCTGATCGGCAGTTGGCGTAACGGTTTTGTCTAAAACCCCCTGCAGGTCTATGCCTAATTCTTTTGCTTTGGTAAATTGTTCTCCGGTTGCCGGTAAGATAGAACCCAGTGTTCCGGCTAATGCATAACCCGATGCATTGGACAAAAAGAATACACCGTATAATAAAGAAGAGAATCTTTTTGGTGCCAGCTTACCAACCAGCGAAAGACCAATGGGCGATAAACAAAGTTCACCAAAAGTTTGAATCAGGTAAAGAAGAATTAACCATTGCACAGCTAATAAACCACTGTTGCCTAAATCTTTTACGTTGTGGGCAATGATGAAATAACTTAACGCTATCAAAGCCAGCCCTATTGCCTGTTTAAAAGGCGAAATGGGTTCTTTCCCTTTAGCTCTTAATTTATCCCATAAAATACTGAAAGGAATGGCAAAGGCAACTACGAAAATGCCATTAAATATCTGTACCATCGAAGGAGGCATCTGCCAGCCAAAAAAGTTTCTGTCGGTTTGATTGTCGGCAATAAAAGTTAATGAGGAACCTGCCTGTTCAAATGCCGCCCAAAAGAAAATGATAAAGAAGGATACAATATAAATTACAATAACCCTGTCTCTCTCCACTTTTGTAAGCGAGCTGTCGGAAAGAATTAACCCGGCAAGCGAAATACCACTGGCATAAATAACAGAGTAAATAACATTTTGCCCAAACACATAAAAGAATAGCAGTCCTAATCCAATAAAAGCAACAACAGCGCCTCCTAATGCCATTGGAGTGAATACAGCTTTTTGAGCTTCTCCTTCTTCATAGTCTGAAGCATCATTTTTTGATGGTAAACCACCAATGGCTCTCCCTTCGGGTGTAACAACATATTTGTCTTTTAAGAGGTAGAAAGTTACTACGCCTATCAGCATTGCCATAGATGCTGCCAGGTAGCCCCATTTAAATGCATAAATATCCCTCACACCGCTTTTATCAACAACATCGCCTACTATAGGGCATATCAACTGGCCTAAAAAAGCACCCATGTTTATACCCATATAAAAAATGGTGAAGGCTGTATCCAGTTTACTCCTTTCGGCCTTGGGATACAGGTTACTCACCATACTGGAAATATTAGGTTTAAAGAAACCATTTCCTAAAATAATTATACCCAATGCCACATACAGCAATGTTCTGGCAAGTTCCAGGTTTGAGCTGAATGTGGAGGCGCTAACAAACAACAACATTTGCCCGGTAGCCATCAGTAAGCCACCCAGCATAATACAAAGCCTGTTTCCTAAAAACCTGTCGGCAATAAAACCTCCCAGCATGGGTGTTAAGTAACATAAGCCAAGAAACCCGCCATAGATAATGGAAGATTGCTCTTTGCTCATCATTAATGCGTTAACGATGAATAACGTTAATATGGTACGCATACCATAAAAGTTAAACCGCTCCCACATCTCGGTTCCAAATAGAACCCATAATCCTTTGGGGTGACTTTGTTTTACTGCTTGTTCACTCATGTTTATTAGTTTTT
>JAOAUI010000137.1:0-2472 GCA_030157685.1 Ferruginibacter sp.
GATAATAGGCTGCATGGGCAATACATCCTGTGTAAATTTGCTCTACTTTCATAATGATTATTTTTTTGATTATTGTATAATATGCTTTGACAAATTTCTATTTTGAATCAATGTTTTCCTGTTACTATTGTTACACAGTAACATGACATTCGTCATAAAAAAATTGCAACTAAGTAAAAAGGTTGCCAAATGGCAACCTCCAGTTTTTATTTTATAAAGACCTTTTAGCCAAATACCAATCTACCATTTCCAAATCACTGGCTTTGCGTTCTGCCAAAGCCTCAACGGTTTTTGGAGCCGGCACAATTACTTTATCGCCGGGATGCCAGTTAAGCGGCATGGCACATTTATTTTCATCCGATGTTTGCAAGGCAAGTAATGTGCGTTTGATCTCTTCCATATTTCGTCCCACATTAAGTGGGTAATACATGATCAATCTTACTTTCCCTTCGGGATCTATTATAAATACAGCCCTCACAGCCGCTGTTTCACTTTCGCCGGGTTGCAGCATACCATAAAGTTTAGATACGCTCATACTTATATCTGCTACAATCGGAAATTCAAACAGTACGCCTGTTTTTTCATGCACGGCATTGACCCATGCAATATGGGAATGAATGCTGTCAATGCTTAATCCCATCAATTTGGTATTATGCTTTGCAAAAAACTCCTTTTCTAATGCAAAGCCGCTCATTTCGGTGGTGCATACTGGTGTAAAATCTGCAGGATGAGAAAACAGGATCACCCAACTGCCTTTGTTGTAATCCGAAAACTTAATTTGTCCGGTAGTGGTTAGCGCATCAAAATCAGGAGCTTTGTCGCCAATTCTTGGCATCGTATTCACAATTATATTTTCCATATTTTTTAATTTAGACTGTAAATTTCAGATTTATTAATATGGATGTAGGTAACATTGGTTACACTTAAGAGAGGCTTAAAAAATCACTTCTTAATCAGAATGACAAACAACTCTGCATCTTTTCTTTTTATGAAAGAATTAGTACACGGTTCAAAAGTTTTAAAAACAAAATCCTTTTCAAACATAGGTTCGTATTGGGCCTTGCTTCCGCCAAAAGGTGGCCCCTGCTGTTCAAATTCTCTATTGAATAAAAGGCCGGCCAATTTACCATTGGCTGCCAGCAGTGTATACATTTTGGCAATATAGTTGTTTCGTAAAGCCGGGTTAAGGGCACAGAAAAATGTTTGTTCCAATATCAGATCATATTCGCCTTCATGTTCAAAAAAATCTCCAAGGATAATTTTAATGTGGGGATTGCCTTTGTATTTTTCTTTTAACTGTGCTACCAGAGTTGGAGCGATGTCAATAACAGTTACATTGTTAAATCCCTGTTGCAATAAATAGGCTGCTTCGTAAGTATTACCGCAGCCGGGAATTAAAATGCGCAGGTTTTTATTTGTAAGTTGATCAATGTATGCTTTCAATGGTGGCGATACCTGGCCAAGGTCCCAGCCTGTTGTATTGGCATTGTATTGACTGTTCCAATAGGTTTCATCAAGCGAAAGGCCGGTGCCGGCAACAGCCAATTTTTCTGTATTTATGTTTTGATCGTCTTTACTATTCATGTACTTATTTAAAAAACAATTCTTTAATGATAATATAAATCCCCATGATCAGTACAAACCAGCCAAAGCCTTTTTTTAGTTTTTGTCCGGGTATTTTTTTAGATAAAAGAATACCTATAAAAATACCGGCAACAGAAAATGCAGTAAATATGCCAAGCAGTTTCCAGTCGATAATTTCGCTGCCTTGCAAATCGCCAATAAAGCCAATAAGCGATTTTGCTGCAATAATAAAAAGCGAAGTACCAACTGCCAGCTTCATAGGCATACGGGCAAGCAGTACCAATGCAGGTATAATTAAAAAGCCGCCGCCTGCCCCTACCAACCCTGTAAGTAAGCCAACAACTGCACCTTCCAGTAAAATCATCGGATAATTATAAACCCTCGGTGCATTTTCTTCCTGTTCTTTATTTTTTCCGGGCCTTATCATACTTACCGAAGCCAGTATCATTACCACTGCAAACAATAACATTAACGCAATAGCTTTTGTAATCACTAATGAGCCAATTGTAAATAGCTCGCTGGGGATAAACGGCACCAGCCACATACGTGTAGCATACACGGCTGCAATAGAAGGAATACCAAAGATGAGTACTGTTTTAAAATCAACTCTTTTCTGTACAGCACTTTGCACACCACCAACCAATGCTGTAGACCCTACAATAAACAATGAATACGCAGTTGCCAGCACCGGGTTAACGCCCATGACATACACCAGGATGGGTACTGTTAAAATGGAGCCGCCGCTACCAATTAAGCCTAATGATATACCAACAATTACTGCCAATACATAGCCAAGAATTTCCATGATAATTTATTTTATTGCAGCAAAGTTGTGATTAATAAAATAAAGGTAGTGTTACAATAGTTACATTGCTGAAGAAGAATAAA
>JAOAUI010000137.1:2572-23568 GCA_030157685.1 Ferruginibacter sp.
TGATTAATAAAATAAAGGTAGTGTTACAATAGTTACATTGCTGAAGAAGAATAAATCAAAAAACTTGTGGCCTCGCCAGGAATCGAACCTGGATCTGGAGCCCGTCCGAACGGATTCATCCGGGCGGGCTTCGGAAACTCTTATACTATCCCCGTCCGAACGGATTCAGCGGGGCGGGCATTGTACTACGAGACCAATTTGTTTTTCAGGAATCTTCTTCCAGCAGATGATTTAAAATATTTTTCTCTGAAGATAGCTTCTGCCCTTGTATTAAACTCTTCTGTATAAACCAAACTAAAAGGAATGTATGGCCGAATCGATTCTGTCATTCCTGAATTATGTTGCTTCAATCTTTTATCCAAATCTTCACAATGTCCTTTATAATAAAAATCATGATTCAGGCTTTTTATTACATAAGCATAAAACATAAAATCAATTTTGTGGCCTCGTCAAGAATCGAACTTGAATCTGGAGCTTCGGAAACTCTTATACTATCCATTGTACTACGAGGCCAATTACATTTTTTTAAAAAATTAATTTAAAGAACTTGAATCTGGAGCCCGTCCGAACGGATTCATCCGGGTGGGCTTCGGAAACTCTTATACTATCCCTGTCCGAACGGCCGTTCAGCCGGGCGGGCATTGTACTACGAGGCCATTTTGTTAATCGGTTAATACGTTAATTCGTCAATTGGTAGGTGCTTGAATTATTACAGAGACTTCTGCTTTTTTAGCTCCACACGGATTAACCAATTAACGGATTAATCATTTTATTTTCCCAAATGCGAAAAATTACTGCCGAATATTTTTACTGCAATGGCCAGCAATATTACGCCAAAAAATTTTCTGATGACTGTCATACCATTGGGGCCCAGAACTTTTTCAATCCATTTGATGGATTTAAGAACAGCATATATTACCATGCAATTTATGAGAATACCTAAAAATATATTCACATCATTGTAATTGGCTTTTAAACTCATGATGGTGGTAAGCGTACCTGAACCGGCTATCAGCGGAAAAGCAATGGGTACTACGCTGCCACTCCTGGGATTGCTGTCGGGTTTAAAAAAATCGTGCCCTAAAACCATCTCCATACCAATAATAAAAATCACTATACTGCCCGCTACGGCAAAAGACTGCACGTCAAGCCCCAGTATATTCAGGAACTGCTTACCAATCAACAGAAAAAATATCATTAAAGCGCCTGATGCCAGTGTTGCCTGTATAGATCTTATTTCGCCACCCATCTTGGAACGCAATGAAGCAAATACCGGAATATTGCCCACCATATCAATTACTGCAAACAAAGTAAAGCTTACCGTAAGTATCTCTTTAATTGCAATATCGCTGAGTGTCATGGTTGCTAAATTTAGAGTGCAAAGATAATCAGCTAAAAACAAACCACGCAGATGCTTTTAGTTATTATAATGATTAGCTTTTTATAAGCAAATACTCTTTTTGCAAAGTCATTAAACAATTAATACAAAGACAATCTTCAAATTTGGATTCTATGTAAAATCTTTCTTCCGGCAACAATTGTATAGCACTGCATTGGCATTGCATAATAGTCCCCGCCTTGCATTCAAACGAAATGCTGCAGCGTGGGCAATGTTTGTCTTCGTGTTTACACATAAAATGTATGCTTTACCAGTTAAATGTTACACCGGCATTAATAAGGAAAGGTATAGCGTTATAACCTCTCAGATCAAAGAATTTTTTATTGGTTATGTTTTGTGCATCTGCAAAAAATTTAAAATGGCTTTTCAATTTATATTCTGCATGAGCGCTTAACAGGAAGTAGTTATCAAGCATCACATCTTCCTTTTGATAACCGCCTACATCAAAGCGGCTGCTGATTGATTTGGCGCAGATACCTGCTGATAAGTCTTTTGTAAACTGATAACTTATATTCAGGTTAATATTATACCTGGGGCGACGCAGAAAATGACTGTACGTAGTATCATTGGTACTTTTCCTGCTCTGTGTTTTTTCAATGCCTGTTATTAAAGTATAGTTTGCCGACAGGTTTAATTTTTTAACCGGCTGCACCGAGACCTCCAGCTCAATCCCATCCACAGCTTGTTTTACAAAATTGAAATATTTGAAATTGACGTAGTCATAGTCAATACCATTTTTTATATCGCGGTGAAAATAAACCACACGGCTGCTGATCTTGTTGTGTGCTTGTTGTATGCCAAATTCATAATTGACAGATTTTTCTGGCTGCAGATCCAGGTTACCGCTAAACTGATCAAACACCTGGTAAATTGATGGGGCTTTAAAACCGGATGCAATGCTTCCAAATATCCTGAATTTTTTGCTAATAGTGAAAGATGGATTAAAGCTGTAAGTTGCATTGCTGCCATAGCGGGAATGATTGTTTGTTCTGCCTCCAATTTCTGCATTTAATTTTTTATTGAAGGCACTAAAAAACAAAGAAGCATAAAAAGAAGTTTGATGCAATGAACTGTCAAACGCGGGTGGATCATAAGGACCAAATGCGCTCTCAGAAAAATATTTCTGGTGCATGGTAGCCCGGCGGTAATCGCCGCCAACAAGCACTGTAAGCCATTTGGTGAAAGTTACATTACCAAAGACTTCTGCGTATTGTGTACGTCCGCTGTATTTATTATCCTCGTATGTAACAAACCCTGGCTGATCCAGGCTATCGTTCAGATATTTTCTTTTCAATTGTCCGTATTGATAATTGCCGCTGATATTTACAATGCCTTTTTTAAAGTTTACACCAAAACCCGAACTAAGGTTACTGTTGCGAATGAAATAATCATTTTCGTCTGCAAAAACACCGGCATCAATATCTGCCCTGTACTGGCTGTATTGTAAAAATGTTTTCAACTGCAAAGATGGAATTGCCTGGTATTGCACAGCTGCACTAACCACATCTCCGCTATAACCATCTTTATCAAAATCGTTAGTCCCGGTACTGTCATTGGCCGAAGAAAATCCGCTGGTTCTAAGTTTTGCATAACGTGCAGTGTAGGTAAGCTTTCCTGCTTTGCCATACAGTTGTAGGTTTCCCCGAAAAGTGTTCTTATTGCCAAACCCAAGGGTTGCTTTTACATTGAATGGTTTTTTAACGTCGCTTTTTACAGTAATGATATTGATAACACCAGCTACAGCATCGCTGCCATACAAAGTAGATTGGGCACCTTTGCATATTTCTATTCTTTCCACATCATTAATAGAAAAAAGATTCAGGTCAAATTCGCCGTTGATCATGGATGGGTCGCTTACCGGAATCCCATCAAGCAGTATCAATGTTCTGCCAGATGATGCCCCTCTCATAAAAACAGTTTGTACACTGCCGGTTGCGTTGTAAGCACCGTTGATGGTAATACCGGCCTGTTCATTTAAAAGCTGGGCAACGGTTTTACCGCTGCTTCTTTCAATTTGTTCTTTGCCAATAACAGTAACTACTTTACCGGTTTGCGATTGCTTTACCGGAGTTTTTGTGGCAGTGAGAACCACTTCATCTAAATTTTTTGTACTGTCTCCCGAATTTGCCGGAACAGGTTTTTGTGCGTACAACTGACTGCTGAATAATACAGCAGCCGCAATAAAAATTTTCATTTTCATTTTTGAAAAATTTTTTTTGTGACTGCTTCCGAGAAATTAATAAAAGAAAGAAATATAAATGCCTTGCAGCTTTTACACTCCATGCCTTTCACCCGAAAGCTTTGAATGCCTGCCTGACGGTAGGCAGGATTGTTGATGAACGAGGCAGGTCTTCTGGCTTAGCTTTTATTGAACACCTTCCCATTCCTTTGGAACAGTGGTATGAAGATTCAACATTGTGAGTGGTGAGTAGTGAATCGTGAGTTGCAACTCACGACTGACGCCTCACGATTCACCAGCATTACAGCTACGGGGATAGCGCCGGATTTAAACCGGCTTCCCTTTTAATTCCGATTTGACATCGAAAACCAAATTCGTTGCAAATGTAAGTGAAGAATAATATGGGATGTAAAGAAATTATTCAGCCGCTGTGGAGAAATAAAAATGCCGCTGTAATAAGCGGCATTTACAAAACTATATGCACCAGTTAATCCTCAGCCTTTCTGCATTCACCTGCAATCGTATGAAAAATATCGTGTGCTTCTGTAATAAGCGTTTTCAGTTTTTCATTTGGTTTTTTTGAAGCAACCGCTTTTTGAATAACCTGGCATTTTGCTACCAGTTTGGAAAGCGCCGCTTTGGTTTCAACCGGTTTAAAATCGCCTGGAATTGCAGAAGCCTGCCATAAGTTTGCGGCAATTAAAAGACTGTCTGCTTTTGCTTTCAGCGGAGCAAAGTCCCCTTCCTCCACCGGATGAAAAGTGGAAGACATGTAGGAATGAAAAGTTTTCATCTCTGGCCATGTACTTTTAGCTTTTTGGGCAAAAGCAATTGAAACTGTTGCAAGTAAAGCAACTGTAAGTAATTTGATCTTTTTGTTCATTTGATAGTTTTTATTTTGTTTTAAATACGGTTTTCTGCATGGAGAAATTAAGTACAAATACATCTTTCTTCCGCAATGCAATCTAAAATTTTTACTATTTGGCAGAAAGATAACTGCCTGGGTCTTTTACAAATTCAGCTTTACATTCAGCAGCACAAAAACCATAAATTTTCCCCTTGTATTGTGCTGTGTCGTGAATACCGGCCGATACAGGCATGCCGCAAACAAGATCTTTTTTAGATGCAAAAGCAAGGTTAGCTAAATCTTTTTTTACGGTATCTTTTTTTGAAACAGGCATTTCCGGCTTTTTTTCCGGGTTTACCGTTTTTGGTTGATTACATGCTGCAACTGTTGAAACCAGCAGGATAACCGCATACTTTTTTATTTTCATTTTTTATGTTTTATAAGTGTTTAAAGCAAAAAAGAAACATGCAACATTACCCGGTTATTGGCTTTTACAAAACCATTGGCCAGGTTTTGAGATAGGGGCGCTTGCCAGTTACCTCCCAAAGATAATTTTTTAAACGTTGTTTCTACGCCCAGTGTGCCCAGCAGAAGATTCCCGCCTGAAACATCTACCAAAATTTGATTGTCAATATCTTTTTTAGAATTTTCGTAAGTAATGCCTGTATTGGGCGCAATAGTAAATTTATTTTTTACCCGAAATTTAAAATAAAGCTGTGCTGTTGTATTTAATTTGTTACCATAACTATAATCATATTTATTAGCTGTATTCATTTTATAGCTGGCAGATACATTCAGTCCTGCATCCTGTATCCTCAGATCGTACATGGCATGTACCGAAAAATCATAACTGGCTGTGCCTAATTGAAACAGGTTGGTATTTTGCGAGTTGTTTTGTTTATCGGCAGGGGTATATTTACCTGTTGCTAATTTAACACCGCCTCCTATCCACAGCGTTTGTATCATTAGCTTTTTTGAGAACACCGCCTTTTTGAAGTTGAATAACTGGTAGTAACCATTTATGGAAATATCTCCAACCCCGTTCTTTTTTTTACTTACTCCCTGATTTTTTCTTTCGTTAAAAGCGTAAGGTACCGCTGCCATAATCCTGAACTTTTTTCCGATATTCCATGCTCCCCACAACTCTGTCGTCTGGTATCTTTCCTGAGTAGTAAGATAGGTAGTGCCGCCGCCAGCCCCAAGATGCGTTTTTAAGGAGTTGTACCGGTATCTTATCCCAAAAATATGTTTGTAAAATTCGGGCAAAATGCCAATATAGTATCCACCTACGCCGCAACCGCAAATGTCGCAGGCTTTGGCATTAGCAAATAAAAACAGGGCTATTACTGTTATTGTAATTTTTTTCATCTTAAATTTTTACTGTTCAGAAAAACGTCTATCAAATAAAAAGTCCCTGTCGTTTAAAGTATTTAAAAACGAAATGATTTTAGCTTTTTCTGTAGCGGTTAAAGAAATTCCCAAAATGGCATTTTGCTGCAGCAATGGATCAAGATTGGGTGTGTTCTGCACCTGCGATGTATAATGAGTAAGCACTGCATCCAAAGTAAGCAGCCGGCCATCATGCATGTAAGGTGCTGTGTAGGCAAGGTTACGCAGGCCGGGCACTTTAAATTTGTATTTATCCGCATTGTTTTGTGTTACTAAAAATCTTCCTTCGTCATTTACCAGACTGATGCTGATGCCGTTATTTCTAAAACTATTATCTGTAAACAAAGGCTCCTTATGGCAATTGCCACATTTTTGCTTCACCAACTCACGGCCTTCAGCTTCCTCTGCAGTAAATGTTTTACCTGCTTCATTCCGCATAATACTGTCGTACCTGCTGTTGCTGCTTACACACATGGCCATAAACTGCGACAGTGATTTTAAAAAATTTGAAGTAGTGATCTCTTCGGTACCATAGGCTTTTTTGAACAATGCTGGGTAGGTAGCTGAGTTGCGGAGTTTGTTCAACACATTCGGCATGGTTTCATCCATCTCCAGGTGATTGGTAATGGGCGCTACCGATTGCAGGTCCAGGTCGGCAATACCGCCATCCCACATAAAGCTGGTACTCCAGGCCAGGTTCATTATAGGTGGGGAATTGCGGGTGCCCATGCGATCAAAAATACCATGACTTACTGTATGCCCATGGTGAGTAAAAGCCGAGGTTTGGATATGACAGCTGCCACAGCTTATGGTATTATTGGCAGATAGCATGGTTTCGTAAAACAATTTTCTGCCCAGTTCAAAACCATCTTTTGTAACCTGGTTGGTATTAAAGTGATAAACAGGTTCCGGAAAGTTTGATGGTTTTTGAAAGCCAATAAAAGGAATGTCTATTGTTTCAAAACCATCTTTCTGGCAGGCATATATACCCGCCAGAAAGAAGATGATGAATAACCAGTATTTACGGTTCATAACAATTAATTTTCGGTATGATCGTGTGTAAACATGCTGGTATAATTATTGGCAATCGCCGTACCAGGTGCGGCTGAATGGATCATTGCCGTAGTTGCAAAACTCATATTGGTACTTCCGTTCAGTGCTTTTAATATATCCACCATCAAATGAATGTTGGTTGATTTAGCAGCTTTTACTTTTGGTGTGCCCCTGGGTGTAAGATCCAGTGTGATGGTTCTTAAGTTATTGGGCTGGGGAGAGCTATACCCTCCAAAGCCGCCAACATGGTATTGAAAAACACCACCCATGGCAGGAATTGAAGGCGAAGTGCCATCCATCTTAAAAAAGATATAGCCGCTGTTCCAGCTCCAGTACATATCTGCAGCTGCTGCGCTTACATCCAATACGCCGGTACGCTGGCTGACATCCATGGTATTTCTAAGGCTGTCAACTCCTAAAACAAAACTCAGTGTTTTGTATTCGCCCTCTGGAATACTTAATTCAGCTTCATGAGCGGCTGTGTTGCTTTCGTCAATTAAAAAATAACTGCTTGCCTGGGGTACTGTATAAACCGAACCATTCACATTGGTAAGTTTAAAATTGCTTACATAGTATTTCAGTTTGGTTACTTTAAAACTTTCTGCGGCGGCATTGGTGTAAGTGCCTGTATTTAACTGTAGGTCGGCTGCACCTGCAACATTATCAAACTCAACAGACAGATCGGCCATTACATTAGGGTCGTATTCCGGAGTTGAATCTTTTTTACACGAAGTAAGTACGGTGGTTGCTAATAAAGCTATGCTTAGTATTTTTTTCATTTTTTTTGATTAATATTTTAAATTGATTGCCGACGACTCCATGGCGGCAATGGTTAGCGCTGTAATTAACTTGGCCATTTTTATAACTTATTTAAAACATTTACTGTTTTAGCAGATACACAAATAGGCAAAGTATCTCATGCTGTTTTGTTTAACGGCATGATAAATTGATTGGTAATTAAATCAATGAGTTTACTGAAAAATTAAAGAGAACCTAAGCCTGTGGCGGATGAAAGAATGCGTAGGATATATCGGTGAGTGGGTATTGTATTTCAAAAGCAATTGCTTTTAAAACAATAATTGATGCTGGTTGTATACTGGCAAAAAATGATTTTGAAGAAAGTACGGGTGTTTTAGCCTCTGCTTTTCTCTCTTCATTTTGTTGCTCTCTTTTTTCCTCTTCCTGTATTTTCTTCATTGCCTGGCATTTACCATTACAATGCATTTTGGGCTTGGCCTTATTAATACAGTTTTTGGCGTAAGCAGCCTTATTCATAAAATAATCCAGCATAATAAACGGCCCGGCAAATGTTTGGGAAACAAATGCCAGCAGTAAAATAGTTGCTGTTATCTTTTTGAACATGGGTGCAAAGATAAGAGGTTTATAAAAACCCTTTATGAGAGAAATCATATTTTACCCAATTATTTTTTTTGAAAACGAATAAGTATTAAATCGCTTTCAGTATCTTTTCGGTATGCAAACAAAAAGTAACAAACTCAACCTGTTCTCTCTTACCATGCTGGTGATTGGATTTGTGATTGGCATGGGGATTTTCAGAACGGCAGCTACCAGTGCCAAGGATGCTATTTCGCCTTCTGTTTACTTTAGTGCATGGGCTATTGGTGGCCTGGTGGCATTATGCGGTGCACTTACCTATGCAGAGATCGGCAGCCGGTATCCTGTTACCGGTGGGTATTACAAAGTTTTTGCAAAAGCTTATCATCCCAGCATTGCCTTTGCCATTAACTGCATTATACTGGTAAGCAATGCTGCCAGTATCAGTGGCGTGGCATTAATTGGCAGTGGTTATTTATTAAAATTATTTCCCGGCAACTGGACAGATATTGACAAAGCAATTGTGAGCTCTGTTGCCATCCTCATTTTTTATCTTATTAATTTAAAAGGATTAAAAACCAGTTCTACCACACAGAATATTTTAATGATGATAAAGATCACCATGGTGGTGGTTTTAATATCAGCCTTGTTTTTTCCGGATAAATATGCTGTGAACGATGCAGCCAAAGCAGTGGCAGCACCTGAACATGCTTTTACCTGGATAGATTGGGGCAAGAGCCTTGGTCTTAGTTTGATTGCTGTATCCTTTACCTATGGCGGTTATCAGCAAACCATCAACCTGGGCAATGATGTGCAAAATCCTTCCAAAAATATTCCCCGGGGAATATTTATCGGCATCTTAATCATCATCGGTTTATACATGCTGGTAAACCTCAGTTATTTTAATGTGGTTGGTTTTAACCAGATGAAAGGTGAAAGGGAAATTGCTTATGTTGTTATTGAAAGAATATTCGGCACCGGCGGCGCATCTGCATTTTCGGCTTTTCTCTTTTTAGGTGTGCTGGCCTATGTAAACGGATCGCTGCTGAGCAATCCACGTGTAATGTACGCCATGGGCGAAGATGGAAGTTTACCAAAAATATTTGCCCGCTTTAATAAAGACTCAAACGTAACCACTTTTTCATTAACCATTTTTTCTGCACTGTGTATCGTCATCCTTTATTTTGCACAGGAGTTTGAAAAGATATTAACCTTCACCATTTTCCTGGATAGTTTTGGAATGATATTAAGCTGCGCCACCATTTTCTGGTTTCGCAAAAAAACAAAACACCTGGATGGAACCGGCATTTATCAAATGAAATTCTTTCCATTGATGCCGGTAATCTTTATGTTGGCTTACCTTTTTGTGGCAACCAGTATAACTGTTGCCGACCCCGGGGCAGCACTAACCGGCGTAGCCGTGCTGGCTGTTTTTGTTCTGTTGTATTTCGTTTTAAAGAAAAAAAACCATGCCCCTCCGCAAAATGAATAGAAAAGCGCTTTATTGTATTTAAAATGCTCTAAAAAAGCATTTCGAAATTGCCCAAACCCTTTTTACCGCTTGTACAATTGTTTTATACGTTTTACACGCAGATGAATTATTTTTGTTGTATGCGTTATAAACTTTTAGCCTTTATCGCTTTATTAGCTGTTACCGGAACTGTACAGGCACAGGAAAAATGGGGCCTGTTGAAGTGTATAGAACACGCCATGGCCAATAATATTTCGGTAAAGCAGGTTGACTTACAAACTAAAATTGCCGAGTTGACCTTAAAGCAAAGCAAATACGGGCAATTACCCAATTTAAATTTCAGCGGCGGGCCAAGTTATAACAATGGTCGTAACCAGGACCCTACCACCTTCACCTTAATTACACAGAGTTATTTATCGGCCAATATGCAGTTGCAAAGCAGTGCCGATATTTTTAACTGGTTCAGCAAACGCAATACCATAGCCGCCAATGAGTGGGAATTACAGGCAGCCAAAGCCAACACCGATAAATTAAAGAATGATATTGCTTTAACGGTAGCAAACCTGTATTTACAGATATTACTGGGCATGGAACAGGAAAAAATTGCCGGTGTACAGCTAAAGCAATCTCAGGCGCAGCTAAGCAATACCCGTAAACTGGTTGATGCCGGAAACCTGCCCGAATTAAATGCAGCTGAGCTGGAGGCACAGGTGGCCAGAGACAGCTCAAACGTAATTGCTGCAAAGGGTAATGTGATACAAAATATACTTTCGATAAAAGCCTATATGGCAATTGATGCCGCCACTCCTTTTGAAATTGAAACACCGGCGGCTGAAAAAATATTTGTTGAAAAACTGGCTGACCTGCAACCTGAAACGGTTTATGCATTGGCCATGGCTAATATGCCACAACAAAAGTTTAATGATTTTAAGCTGAAAGCTGCTCAGAAAACATCAGCTGCTGCAAAGGGAGGTTTGTATCCAACAATTTCTGTTTTTGGAAACCTGGGAACTAATTATGCCGTTTCTTTTAACACCCCGAATTACGATCCTTTTTTTACAGGAAAATACATCCCAACAGGATTAAGGGCTGTGGATGCTGCCGGTAATTTTGTATATGACGTTAGTTCACCGGAAGTTTTGCAAATAAAAAATGGAAAACTGAATTCTAATCCGTTTTTTTCTCAGCTAAATCAAAATTTTCGTCAGTCAATAGGGCTAAATTTAAGCATCCCGATCTTTAACGGACTTAGTGCCCGTACCAATTATCAAAGAAGTAAAATAAGCATCCGCAACCAGGAGCTGCAAAAAGAACTGGATAATCAAACCTTGAAACAGGATATATACAAAGCTTACAACGCCTCTATGGTGGCATTGGAAAAACTGAATGCAGGTAAAAAGACTTTGGAGACAGCAGAACGTACTTTATACTATGCACAAAAAAGATATGATGTGGGTATGATGGGAACATTTGAGCTGATCACCAACCAGAATAATGTATTTACTGCAAAGCTTCAAAATGCATTGAACCAGTACGATTATGTTTTTAAAATGAAAGTGCTGGAATTTTATAAGGGGCAGGGATTGAAATTTTAAAAGCCAGGCCTCACCCCAGTGAGCTACGCTCGTTCCTTTGCAAGGAACTCCAAAGGAGAGGGAACTGGAAGATGGAATTGGAGATTATGTTTTGCTGTTGATATGGAAGATTAAATGTTTGAATAAGATTTGCAGTACCGCTCCCTCTCTTTTGGAGAGGTTACTGAGCAAAGCGAAAGTAAGGAACGTAGTTCGAGGAGGGTGAGGCTGCTGAATAAAGATATATAGTACAAGAGTGCGACGCCAATGAAGCTGATAGCAGCAACCAGGCCGGGCTCATAAAAAAATAAACAATGAGTAAAAAGCTTAAATGGATCTTGATTAGTTTGGGTGCTTTGATGGTATTGCTGATAATATTATCTAAAGCCGGTGCTTTTGGAAAAGATGAAGGATTAAAAGTTACTGCAGAGAAAGTACAGAAACGTACCATTACCGAAATTGTAAATGCCAGCGGAAAAATTTACCCGGAAGATGAAGTTAAAGTAAGCCCCGATATCAGCGGTGTAATTACAGAGCTGAATGTACAGGAAGGCGATACGGTAAAACGTGGGCAGCTGCTTGCCCGCATTGATCCGGATGTATACAATATCCAGCGCAGCCAGGCTGCCAGTGGCGTGGCACAATCGCAGGCGCAGGTTAGCAGTGTGCAGGCCCAGGTTAGCAATGCGCAGGCAGCGCTTGATGCATTGGATGCACAGATGGAACAGGCGCAACGGGCTTACGACCGGTCGAAAAAATTATTTGATGATAAGGTTATAAGCCGCAGTGAAATGGATGTGGCAGAAACTACTTTAAAAGCTGCCAAAGCAAATTACAATGCCGCAGTACAAGGCATACGCAGTTCAAAGGCGAATGTGCAAAGTGCGCAGGCTAATGTACAAACAGCACAGGCCAGTTTACAAAGAGCCAACAAAGATTTAAGCAGAACTGCTATTGTTGCTCCCAGGGATGGCGTGGTTTCTTTGCTGAATGTAAAAAAGGGAGAGAGCGTATCGGGCAATAGTTTTACAGTAGGTACCGAAATTTTACGCATAGCTGATATGAGTAAAATTGAAATAAGGGTTGATGTGGGCGAAAATGATATTCCGAAAGTAAAACTGGGCGACAGTGCGCTGGTAGAAGTGGATGCTTACAGCGACCGTAAATTTAAAGGCATTGTTACACAAATTGCCAGCAGCAATAATGGTGCAGCATCGCAAAATGCTTTATCCAATACCACCAATGATGTAACACAGTATAAAGTGTACATCAGGATATTGCCCGAAAGTTATACCGATCTTTTAGGCAAAGGCACCTTCCCATTCCGTCCCGGAATGAGCGCCAATGCTGATATACAGACCAAAACACACGCTAATGTACTGAGTGTTCCTATTAATGCAGTTACCACCCGTGATAAAGGCGACAGTACAAAAACAAGTGTTACTAAGAAAAAAGATGAATCGGATATGAAAACAGTTTCGCCGCTGGAAGATGAACTGGAAGTTGTTGTATTTATCATTGATAAAGCAGGGAAAGTTGGTAAGGTGAAAGTTAAAACCGATATCCAGGACATAAACAATATTGAAATTACCGAAGGCTTAAAAGAAGGCGACATGGTAATTACCGGCCCTTATGATGTAGTAAGTAAAACACTGAAAGTGGGCAAGCAGGTAAAAGTGGTGGATAAGAAAGATCTGTTTGAAAAGAAATAGGCCTCACCCCAAGAGCTATTGCTCGTTCCTTTGCAAGGAACTCCAAAAGAGAGGGAACCCGTAGTTAGCAACTTTTAAATTTTAAGAGCCGTTATAAATAATAGCAGCCAAAAAAATTTGTACCGGTGAAATTAAAAATCGTTTTACTTCCATTTTTTCTGATGGGCTGTACACAGGCTTTAGCACAAACTGCCAAACTACGCATTCTTATTGTTGACGACAGGAAAGACACCGTACAAAATGCTACAGCTGCTTTATACAGGTTACCGGATACTGCTTTAGTAACTAAAAAAACACTGCAGGCAGAAAGCCTCTTCAATATAAAACCCAAAACAAATTATGTTTTAAAAATTACAGCCACCGGCATGCAGGAGAAATGGCAACCTGTAATTATTAATGCTGATACTTTGGTAAAAGTAGAGATGCGTTACAAAATAAACAACCTGGGTAACGTAACTGTGGTAGCCAAAAAACCATTAATTAAGCAGGAAGACGACAAGACTATTGTGGATGCTGAAGTGCTTGCCAACAGCAGTACCAATGCTTACGAGGTTTTGGAAAAAACACCCGGCGCCATTGTTGACCAGGATGGGAATGTTTATTTAAGCAGCACCACACCAGCCACCATTTTAATTAATGGCAGAGAAATGAAATTAAACAGTGCTGATATTGCATCGCTGCTGAAAAGTTTGCCCGCCGGCAGCGTAAGTAAAATAGAAATATTAAGGAACCCCTCGGCTAAATACGATGCTGCAAGCAGCGGCGGCATGGTTAATATTGTTTTAAAGAAGGGTGTAAAACTGGGCACCAACGGCAATGCAAACCTTGCATACTTCCAGGGAGTATATGCTACTAAAACGGCTGGCTTTAATATTAACAAGGGTTCAGAAAAAATAAACAGCTATTTCAACTACCAGTTTACTAACAGAAATAATTTTGAAGAACTGAATACAGACAGGTTATTCAGAAAAGATTCAGGTTTAATTGCGCAGCAATCTTACACAACTTATCCAACAACCAATAATTATCTGAATGGTGGAATTGATATTCAGTTTACTCCGAAATTTAATGCTGGTTACGACCTGCGTATGAGTTATACAGATGGTAAAAGTTTTGCAGCAAGCGGAATTGATATCAGCAAGGATCCCTATCCCGCTGTACTTGCTAAAAATATTTCGGACATTAACAGCACCAATAAAACAACCTATCTTGGAAATAATATTTCAACAAAATATAAAATTGATACGCTGGGCAGTGAATGGACCACCCAGTTTGATTATAGCTATTACGGCAACCGGAATACACAGTTTTATAAAAACAGCTACTACTTACAACCAAAGCCTGCTGTTACCGGTAATGGCATTAATAACAATGATAAGAATATTTTTCTGCTGCAAACCGACCTTGTACTTAAGTTAAAAAAGTCTTTGACCATTGAGAGTGGTTTTAAAGCAACCATCAGCAATAGTAAAAACAGTGCAAACTATGTAAAGGATACTGGCAACAATATTCAGTTTGTTGATGTTTTTCAAACAAATACTTTTAAATACAATGAGGCAATAATAGCCGCCTATTTACAGGTTTCAAAAACATTTGCGGGATTTACAATTAAGCCGGGCTTACGGCTTGAAACAACTGATATTAAAGGCCATCAGCTAATTCCCAGCGATACAACTTTTTCGATCAGGCGAACAGATGTTTTCCCCTATCTGTTTATTAAGCACAAGCTTTTTAAAATGTTTGGGTCTCCGTTAATGGGTAATGCTATTTTCCGGAAAAGCATCAGGCGGCCTTATTATGAAACGCTCAATCCATATCCAAAATTGATTGATCAATCTCTTTTTGATGTTGGTAATCCAAAACTAAAACCGCAGTTTACCACCAATTACGAGCTCAATGTAACTTATGAAAACATACCGGTAATTGCATTAGGTTTCAATAACACAAAAGATATCTTCAGTAGTGTAACATATCCCGCCGGCAATAATATCACTTACCGCACGTATGATAACCTGGGAAAGAATAAAGAGTTTTATGCAAAAGTGATTGGCGGCATTCCTCCCGGTCGCAAATATTTTTTTTATTTGGGTGCGCTTTATAATTACAATCACTACACCGGTTTTTATGAAGGATTGCCGTTTGATTATAAACGTGGCAGCTGGACTTTTTTTATGTTCCAGGAATTTAAAGCAACTCCCACTTTCACCTTTAACATGCAGGGTTTTCTAAAAAGCAAAGGCCTGCAAAACATGTATGAGCTGAATACATTTGGAGGATTGTTTGTTTCTGCCAATAAAAGCATCTTAAAGAAAAAAGCAAATATTATTCTTTCTGTAAACGACCTTTTTCATACCAACCAGGTATCTTTTAATTTAAACCAGGGTACTACATCTGCAGCCGGCAAGCGTGTTAACGATACAAGAAGATTGGGATTGACTTTTCGCTATAATTTTGGCATAAAACCGAAAGAAGACAATAAAAAATCTTTTGATGCCCCGGCCGATGTTAACTAAATAGTTTTTCTGCAATTGCCACACTTTCGGGTTTGCCTACATCAACGAGTTTATCGCCGCTGTGGTCGTAACCCAGTATGAGATTATCTTTTGCAAGGTCAAGATAGGTTTCGGTTAAAGAAAATTTTCCTGTCTGTTTTATAAGATTAAAAAGATCCGGTTGAAATATTACAACACAGCTGTAAGCTTTTTGAACAAGATCCGGTTTGTTGATGGAGATTTTTTCTTCCCCTGTTTTTGTATTTCTCCATCCGCAAAGGCGGTCGTTATCATCAAACAAAAAATAACGGGAGGTTTCACGGCTGGTTACACCAAATGAAATTAATGGATGTCGTTTTGTATGAAATTTGAAAAGTTTGTTCAGGTTCAGATCAGTGAGAATATCTACATTGAGCGTAACAAAGGGCTCGCTGCTTTCCAGCAATTCCCTTGCTTTTAACAGGCCTCCGCCCGTTTCCAGCACCTGGTTGGTTTCATCACTCACAATTACATTACTTCCCCATCCCCTGTTTTTTTTAATGGCTTCTTTTACCTGGTCTGCAAAATGATGTACGTTTACTACAACATCTGTAATACCGTATTTCTGCAAATATTCTATGTTACGCTGTAATAAAGATTTACCATTCACCAAGGCCAATGCTTTTGGATGCTTATCTGTCCATGGTTTGAACCTGGTTCCCAATCCTGCCGAAAAAATCATTGCTCTCATCTTACCCAGTTATCTTTATTTGTATGCATTAGATTAATCTTCACCTTAAACTTATTCCGGAGATGTCTTGCCAATGCTTCTGCTGCATACACACTTCTGTGCTGGCCGCCGGTACACCCGAAATTTATTGTCAAATGTTCAAAACCTCTTTTAATATAGTCTTCCACCGAAATATCAACAATGCTGTACACACCATTTAAAAAATCCGGTATCTTGGTTTGCTGTTCTAAAAAATCCTTTACCGGCTTATCAAGCCCCGATAAATGTTTGTATTCATCAAACCTGCCTGGGTTCAATATTCCCCTCATATCGAATACAAAACCTCCGCCATTTTTTGTTTCATCCTTTGGATAGCCCGTTTTAATAAATGAGAAACTATTGATGGTAACAAGCAACGGCGTTTCGTCTGTTGCCTGCACGGGTGTAAACTCCTGTATCACTTCGTCGCTGATGCAAAGCTCCAGCACTTTTTTAAATTCGGGAACAGCTATGCCCAGGCTTTGATTTTGTACAAACCATTTTAAATTCTGCAGGGCCAGTGGTATGCTGGTTAAAAAATGTGCCTTACGTTCAAACAAGCCACGGAAGCCATAGGCGCCAAGTACCTGCAGCAAACGAATCAATACATAACCATTGTACTGGCTGCGGAAAATATCTTTATCAATCGGCTCTTCCACTACTTTTTCAAATGCATCCATATAATCTTCCAGCAGGTGCTGTTTCCATTCATCGGGCAGGTTTGCTTTTGCCTGCCACAATAAAGATGCAACATCATATTGTGGAGCGCCTTTCATTCCTCCCTGGTAATCTATAAAATGAACCTCATCATCGGGTGTAACCATAATATTACGGCTCTGAAAATCACGGAACATAAAATATTTATACTCGGTGTGGCTCAGGTAATTACTCAGCGCTTCAAAATCATCAATCAGTTTTTGTTTGTCGTAAGGCTGCCGCAAAGCATCTAAAAAATAGTATTTAAAATACAGCAGATCGGCCATGATGGCCTGTTTGCCAAAGCTGCTGTTGGTAAGACATTTTTTGTAGTCTAACCCTTCGTGGCCCTTAACCTGCAGCAACGCCAGTTGTTGTAAACTTTTTTTATACAGATCGTATGCGTAGGTTGAATAGCCGTTTTCTTCCAGTTTGTTCAGCAAAGAGATATCGCCAAAGTCTTCCTGGATGTAAGTATCCTTACCGGCACTGATGCAGAAAATTTCCGGCACCTGTAAATTCTTTTTCTTAAAATGTTTCGAAAAATAAATGAAGGAGTCGTTTTCTTTTAAATTAGCACCGTAAGTAGCAATAAAAGTCTTATCAGCAGTATGAATACGGAAGTAATGACGTTCGCTGCCAGCCTGGGGCAATTTATCAATGCTGGTAATGGCTGCCTGTGAAAAAGAAGAAAACAGTTCTTTTATTTTATCTGTGGTTGAATACATCAGCAATATTTATTCCGGTAAATTTAGAATAATTATGTTAGAGATGAGAAAGATACTGATACTAAAAGGCTCCGGTTAAAACCGGAGCCTCCATTTTCAAAGGGATTTGTTTACCAACTGATCTCATCCAGTTCAACCACACCATACTGGTTATCCAAATCAAATATTTTCACTTCCATTTCCATATTTTCTTTCTGGAAATTTTTAAATGTTACCACCCTTATAAACATGGGTACCTGTGCATTGGATGAATAATTGTTGTACGCATCAACCTTTACCCTGTATTTACCGGTTAGCGCATCTTTAATGGTATACTCACTAAAACTGTTATTATAGTAATAATCGTTTCCGGAATAACGGCCTTTATTTACCGTGTTTGGACTAAGGAGATTGCATTTTGTATTATCAGGTTCAACAAACTGCACTTTACTTGTGTAATCATAATTGCTTTCTACAGTGATCCTCAAATTAACCGGAACCATTTTAATCAGGTTATGGTTGATATAGGAAATATCGAATTCATTTTTATGCAAGGCAAGTATTGCATTCATTTCGGCCAGTGCATTTTCTTTTACATTACCATAATTATTATACTCATCAGTTGCAGTAATAATTGAATAGTAGGTTTTAACAGCATCGGCAAAATTTTTATTTTGAAAATATGCCAATGCCAGGTCTCTTTTCACCAATAAATTATTTCCATTTTGGCTTAAAATGCCTTTATAAACAACGATGGCTTTATCAAACCATTTCCAGTCTTCATACATATAGGCGGCAAGTTTTAAGCCCTCGGTTCTGCCACGGCTAAGTTCAATGGCATCATACATCAGTTCCTGTGCCTTATCGGTTTTACCTCTTTCAAAAAAGAAGTTTGCCATTTCAAAATAAAAACCAATATCCATCTTATTTTGCTTTTCCAGTTCCAGGAAAGTTTCCGAAAGTTCATAATCCTCCGTGGTTTTCATTTCCTGTACATAGTCTTCATCTTTACAACTGCTTAATTTGTATTCGCTCCAAACATAGGATGCGTAAATCTTTTTTGCTTTTTTACTTGTCATTACTATGGCACCATTAACACCATCGGGGCCAAACAATGCCGCTGCAGCCGGTCCCTGTAAAACTGAAATATCTTCAATATTATCCGGGTTAATATCAGATGACGAAGGCATAATGGTACCATCCAGCACATACAATGCACCAACGCCTGCGCCCAATCCATTTTCCCCCCTCAGCCTGATTGTTGTTTCGGCACCCAACTTTGCCAATGACTGGCTTCTTACCTGTAAGCCGGCAATTTTACCCGCCAATGCATCATTTATATTTACCTGCCTGATGGTATTAAGCTGGTCGCCGGATACATTCTGCACATTGGATGATGCACTTCTTGCAGTACGTTTGGTGCCAAAGGCACTGGTTACTACAACTTCTTTCAATTCACCGCCACCACCCAGGCCTTGTGCAAAATTATTTTGAACATTAACTCCTGCAACTTTGCCGGAAACTGTATTTGTTGTCGTCGCAACATCAATATTTTTATCAGGAACTACCCTGTTCAAATCAATCTGCGTTTCGGTTTTGCTCCACCAGTTTATACGTTTGTTATAATCCTTCACAACAGATTCCAGCACTTCCTGTTCAGTAAATGATTTAAGTGCTTTTATTTTGTATTCAGATCTGTACACATAATTCATCTCTGCACATTTTTCTTCCAGTTCTTTGGGAGGGGCAATTTTATATTTGATATAATCTTCTATACGCTCCAATACCAGGAAAGATGTTTGCGGTGTTACTACTCTTTCTGTCAGGCCAAATACGATCATGTTTTGCCAGTTCCAGTAATAGTAATTGTTTTGATACAGCAAAGAATCGTACGCTTTCAGCATCTTCATTTTTTTGTATGTCGCTTCATCACAGTTTTCATTTACGGGAATAAAATAATTTTCAGATTTATTGATAAGGCTGTTATTGCCATAAAACAATTCCAGGTTATCGGCCTGGCTGATGGTACCGCTCAGCAGCACGCTGCCACCCAGTTTAACCGGAAATGATTCATTGATATGAATATTGCCCGAATTGTATTTGAACAGAAAATTTTCGGCAGTGTCAATTCTTTTTACGGCGCTGGTAACACTGTTGTAATACAGCCTGATAACAGAGCCACCGGTATTACCAACGATGTTTTTATAACCATTGTCCTGGTAATAATTGTAATAAGAATTGTTGTAATACCAGGTTGATGTAATAACATTAACCGGCACAGCGCCCAGCTTTGGCTGTGCATTGCCTATTGAATTTACACAATCAGAAAAAAGTAATACAGCATCGGCCAGCACATTGCTGAAATTAAGAATGCCCAATTCAGTTGCTCCTGCGTATTTATAGGTGAGCAGGTAATTACGGATAGAGCTAAAATTATCTTTTCCACGGTTGAATACGATAAGCCCCTGCAACTGGTGATTAAAAAGAAAAATGGTTGTTTTATTGATCTCATTTTCGGTAATATATTTTTCAAGAAAATCAAGTTCCTTGCTTAAATTTCTCTCTTTGGCCGATAAAGAAACATCCCAATACACATTTATTGCCTTTGTTTTACTTTGATAATACCGGGCTACATCAGGATAAAACCGCATGATGAAACTATTGATGCCATTTTTATTACTGATACAGAATTGCGGTTTATTGGCAAACTGGCTGATGGAAAACGAAATGGGCTTATTTAGAATAACATCATTTTCATGTTGCCATAATGTTGCCTCATCATTGTGCATACTAAATAAATGATTCTCCAGGAGACCAGTATTTGCATACGGGATGGATGCCGGTCTGCTGATCTTTATATCAAGGGAAAAATTTTCAGTTCTGCTTTTTATATCTAAAGGAAGTGTATAAGAAAGTTTCAAATTTTCCTCTACCATCATTTGTGTAATGGTGAATTTAATTTTACGGCTGCTTTTTGCTGCAATGGGATAAATATTAAGCCGGTAATTGTTGTAGCCATTCATCTGCAAAATAGCCGGGTCAATTCTTTTACCTACAATGCTGCTGTAAGCCTGACGGGCTTTCCATTGTTCTTCAATGCTGCCCTCACGATACTTGCCGTTTAATTCAAGCTGAAAATCGGTGATAACCTGTCCCCTGTTGAGTTGAAAGGTATGAAGGCCTTCCACTTCCTGGTCTTTGGAATTGTAAAATTCCATCTCAACAACCGTGGTGGCAATAAAGGGATTTGCTTCAATGGAGATGTTGCATGTTTTCAATTGCACGGCCTGATCAAATAGCCGTTGCTGTGCTTTGCTTTGAGTAACAAATGCGAATACTAAAAGCAGGGGGAGGATTAATTTCTGCATAAACAATTTTTTTACATGATGCAGAA